>DASTVC010000308.1:0-12192 GCA_035759295.1 Longimicrobium sp.
CGGAGGCGAGGCTCCCGCGCAGGAGCGTCCCGCCGCCCGCGCGGAGGAGCCGGCACCGGCGCCCGCCGCCGCGCCGGAGCCCGCGGAGATGACGCCCGCGCAGGCCATCCAGGAAGCGGACGACGGCGCGCTGGTCACGCACCGCGAGCCGGCGGTGGTCACGGCGCAGCTGGTGGATGGCGCCAGCATCGCCAACCGCGGCTCCTCGACGTCGTCGGGCGCCACGGGCATCCGCGGCGGACGCGGACGCCGTGGTGGAGCGCCCTCGGGTCCGCCGCCGCTCCTTCCGGGGCAGGTGATCAACGTCGGCGGCGCGCGTCCGCAGGAGCCCGCGCCGCAGCCGGAGCCCGCGCGCGAAGAGCCGCGGGTGACGCGGGACGATCCGCAGCCCGAGCCGCAGGCGACGGAGGCTCCGGCGGAGCGCGGCGGCCGTTCGCGCGGCGGACGCGGCCGCGGCCGTGGGCGCGAGGAAGCGCCGGCGGTCGAGGCGCAGCCCGTCGCTGAGGCACCTGCTGCCGCACCGGCGGCGTTCGATCCGGCCGCCCTCGGGCTGCCGTCGGACCGCGCCGGCATCGTGGAGCGCATCGCCACGTACAACTTCGTCGGCCGCGCCACGGGCGAGGCGCTGGTGGATGCGTACGGCCCGGAGGTGTGGCGTACGCTGGACGAGAACCCCGACGCCGTCCGCGAGCTGCTGGGCGCCCGCAAGGCGCGCCCGCTGCTGGAGCAGTGGGGCACGGAGCGCGAGCAGCTGATCGCCAACGCGCCGGCCCCCGCCGCCGAGGTTCCGGCCCCGGTGGAGGAGCCCGCGCCCGAGCCGCAGCCGGCCGAGGCGACGGAAGGCGACACCGACACCACGGCGCCGGACGCCGCCGGCGGGCGTTCGCGCTCGCGGCGCGGCGGACGGGGCAGGGGACGGGGCCGCGGCGCGGAGGAGGAGATCGCGCCCGCCCAGGCGGAGGCCGTGATCGGTGATACGGATCCGACGCTGATCGGCGCCGCCGGCACGGGCGACGTTCCGGCGGGCGAGCCGGCCGAGCCGACCCCCACGGCGCAGGCCGAGGAGGTCATCGGCGACACGGATCCCACGCTGGTGGGCGACCTGGGGACGGACGGCCCGCGCGGCCGTTCGCGCAGCCGCCGTGGCGGACGTGGCCGCGGGCGCAACCGCGCGGAAGGCGGCGAGGGCGCGGCGGAAGCGCTCGTAGCCGAAGCACCGGCGCCTGCGCCCGCCCCCGAGCCGACTCCGGCTCCGGAAGCGGCGGCGGAGGATCGTCCGGCGCGCGGACGCCGCGGCGGTCGGGGTGGACGTGGCGGCGGGGGTGCCGCGGCGGAGGCCCCGGCCGCGCCGGCACCGGCTCCCGAGGCCGCGCCGGTAGCCGCGCCCGCGGCGTCCGGCCGTGGGCGGGGACGGCGGGGTGGCACCGGCGGCGCGGCCCGCGCCGAAGCCGCGCCGGCGGCACCCGCACCGGCTCCCGCTCCTGAGCCCCCGGCGGAGGAGGGTGCCGCCAAGCGCCCGCGCCGCCGCGGCGGACGGGGACGGGGCGGCAACCGCGGACGCACCGGCGGCGCCGCGGAGTGAGCCCTGAGGAAAACGCGAGCGCCGCGCCCGGTCACCGGGCGCGGCGCTCCGCGCGTGTGGACCCGGCGCCGCTCCCCGCCGCCTGGTACGCCCGCCCGGCGGAGGAGGTCGCGCGGGAGCTGCTGGGCACGCTGCTGGTCTCGGACGTCGGCGGCGTGCGCGTCTCCGCGGAGATCGTGGAGACGGAGGCGTACGTGGGGCCGCACGACGAGGCGTCGCACGCGGCGGAGCGGTTCGGGCGGACGGCGCGCAACGACGCCATGTTCGCCGCGCCTGGGACGGCGTACGTGTACCTGATCTACGGCATGCACTGGTGCCTGAACGTCGTCACCAACGACGAGGGCTTCGGGGCCGCCGTCCTGATCCGCGCCGCGCGCCCGGTGGACGGCATCGGCCACGCCCGCGCACGCCGCCCCGGCCGTCCGGACCGCGAGCTGATGCGCGGGCCCGGCAACCTGGCGCGCGCGCTGGGCGTGGACCGGGCGCTCAACTATCATCCCATGGACCGCCCACCGCTGTGGATCGGCCCCGGCCGGCGGATCGCGGACGCGGACGTTGCCGTCGGCCCGCGCATCGGCATCACCCGTGCGGCGGACTGGCCGCTGCGCTTCTGGCTGCGCGGCGACCCGCACGTCTCCGGGAAGGCGTGACCGCGCGGGATCCCGGAATCCTCGTCACCCCATCCCCCTTCACCCGCATCCGCTGATGCCGAGCCGCCGCGCATCCATCCTCCCGCCCATCGCCCTCTGCGGGCTGCTGCTGATCGTCGCGTGCGCGCGGGGCTCCGCGCGACAGGAGGAGGCGGCCGCCGCGGATTCGTCCGCCGCAGCGCGGACGGACGTCTCCGCCGCGGGGGAGCCGGCGGAAGCGCGGGAGAGCGTGAAGGTGACGGCGCTCCCCTTTTCGGTGACCACCGAGTTGCGGATCGAGACTACGCAACCTGGGGATCCCGTGAACCTGACGACGATCCAGGTGGGCGAGGATACGCTGTTGGTGGATTCCCTCTCGTCCATCGTGGAGGTGTTCGGCTGGTGGCACGATCCGCGGATGATGGCGCCGGAGGGAAGGACGCCGGCGGCGCCGCTGGGCTCCACCGCGCTTCTGAAGACGATGTCGGGCGGCAGCGGGTGCCCGGCGCAATTTCGCGTGGTGGAGATGACGAGCGACGGCTCGTCCTTCATCACCGAGGAGTTCGGCACCTGCGCCGAGTGGCCGGACGCGGTCTGGTTTGGCGCGGATGGAACGATGCGGATGCGATTTGGGGATTACGCGTCGGCCTCCGTGCGCTCCGAGCCCGGCTTTCGCGAAGATCCGCCGACCACCTGGATCTACCGCACCGGCGGGCGCCTGGAGGTGATGAGGGGACGCTGAGGATGCGGATCATCCGCATCCCCTGTGTTTTGCCGGGCACGGCGGCGGTGCCCGCCCCGGCGTGGAACGCGGGATGCCGTGCCGTGCATCGTCCACTCTGCGCCGTCCACGTACGTTCCGCCGATGCCTGCTCGACGCGCATCCCACATCAAGCTGATCGCGTTTGCCGCGCTGCTGTCCGGCACCGCGTGCTCGCGTGGCTCCGCGCCAAGGGAAAGCGCCGCCGATTCCACGGTGCCGGCGGTGGCCTCCGCCGCGGAAACGCATCCGGCGGCGGAGATGCCGGCCGTTCCGTGGACGGAGGAAGAGGCGCGCCTGCAGTCGCCGGACGGGAGCGTGGTGACCCTCGAGGCCGACTACACCACCGGGCCGCGCACGGCGTACGTAAAGGTGGACGGGCGGCGGACTCGCTGGTCTACGGGCTGCGCGTGCAGAACTGGTGGGATTCGCCCGGGGGGATGGTGCCGGGCGGCCTGGTGCGGGGCGGTGAGCGTCCCGGGCCCATCGCGCTGATCCAGGTGGTGCTGGGCGGGACCGGCTGCCCTGCCCGGTTCCGCGTGGTGGAGCTGGTGCGAAGGGATTCCGTGGCCGTGACGGAGCAGTTCGGCACCTGCAACGAGGCACCGTCGGCGGTCTGGTTCGACCGCGCCGGCGCCCTGTGGATGCGCTTCGACCCCTACGCCCCCCACTTCATCCGCGCTGATCCGGAATATCGAGACCCGCCGCCCACCACGTGGGTGTATCGCACGGGCGGGCGGCTGCGGGAGGTGAAGTCCGCCGATGCCGCTGGCGCCGCGCGCTGACGGTTCGTCCCACGTCCGATGGATCCCTGGATGCGCATCCGTCGCCTGCTCCTCCTGCTCCTGACGCTGCAGCTGACTGCGTGCGGCCGTGCCGCGGCGCGGGATGCGGATGCGCCGGACACGCTCGCCGCGGCCGACAGCGTCCCGCTTCCGCTGGCGCCGAACGGGGATTCGGTGGAGGTGGTGGAGCACGTGGGCCAGGTGGCGGTGGAGCAGGTGTGGAGCCCGGCCTACGGCCAGCGCCACATCCGGCAGGTGCGGGTAAAGGTGGACGGCCGCGACGTGCTGGTGGACGACGAGAGCCGCGGGATGCGGGTGGTGTCCTACTGGACGCTGGAAAGCGGGGGGCGCACGCTGGTCGTGCTGGGCAGCACCTTCGGCGGCACCGCGTGCGAGCGCACCTTCATCGTGCTGGACGTGCGCGCGGACTCGTCGTACGTGAGCAGGAACTTCGGTTCGTGCGCGTCGTGGCCGGATACGATGTGGTTCGACCGGGCCGGGGCGCTGTGGATGCGGTTTCCCTCGTGGGCGCCGTTTCGCGCGGAGATCCAGCCCGGCTTTGTACCCGGCCCGCCGGAGACGTACGTCTACCGCGGCGAAGGGCGGGTGGAGAAACGCTGACGTGAGATGATGACGGACCTGGACAACCTGATGGACTTTGCCGCGCGCACCGCACGGGCCGCGGGCGACGTGACGCTGCGGCACTTCGGGAGCGCGGCGGTGCGCTTCAAGGGCGACGGATCGGAGGTGACGGCGGCGGACGTGGAGGCGGAGGCGTTCATCCGCGCCGCCGTGGCCGACGCGTTTCCGGAGGACGGCGTGCTGGGGGAGGAGGACGTGGAAACGCCCTCGCGCTCCGGCCGCCGCTGGATCATCGACCCCATCGACGGGACGCGCTCGTTCGCGTGCGGCGTACCGTTGTACTCCGTGCTGCTCACGCTGGAGGAGGCCGGCCGGCCGGTCCTGGGGTGCGCGCACCTGCCCGGCGTGGGGGGGACGCTGGTCGCGGGCGTGGGCGCGGGCGCGTGGCTGGAGGGCGTGCGCGTGCGCGTGTCCGACTGCGACGACCTGTCCGCGGCGCGCGTGGTGACGTCGGGCCTGGAATACTGGCGGGACAATGCGACGGACGCGGGGCGCGCCGCCTTCGACCAGCTTGTGCGGTCCACGCGGTTCACGCGGACGTGGGGGGACGGGTTCGGATACTACCTGGTGGCGACGGGGCGGGCGGAGCTGTTCTGCGATCCCATCTGCGGCCAGTACTACGACTACGCGCCCTTTGAGGTCATCATGCCCGAGGCCGGCGCGCGCCTGTCGCGTTTCGACGGCTCTCCCCTCGCGCCCATGTCCGACGCCCTCGCCAGCAACGCCCTGCTGCACGACCGCGCCGCCGCCGTCCTGCTGGGCTCACAAAAGATTGGCCTCACGCAGAGTTAGCAGAGTTAGCAGAGTAGAGGCTCCGGTGACGTCGTCCATTTTCCTCGCGCGTCTCTACCAATGAAGGGAAGAGGAGAAGCAGGAGGGCGGCACGAGAAAACTCTGATGACTCTGCTAACTCTGAGTGAGGCCCAATCCGTTTTCTTTTGATCGTTGACACTCGCGCGAGATCCGTCTACGTTGGACACTTGTCCCTCTGAACCATCGCTCAGCCAACAGGATACGAAGTGCTGCTGGGAGCCCACGTCTCCACCGCCGGGGGGTGCTGCAACGCCCCCGCCCGCGCCGCCGACATCGGCGCCGTCGCCATCCAGGTGTTCACCAAGCAGCCCAACCGCTGGGCCGAGGTGCAGCTGCAGGACGACGACTGCCTCAAGTTCCGCCTTGGCATCGCGGAGCACGGCGTGGCGTACGCCAACGCGCACGACAGCTACCTCATCAACCTGGCCACGCCCGACCCGCTGCTGCTGGACCGCTCCTACGCCGCGTTCGCCGCCGAGCTGCGCCGCGCCAACGAGCTGGGGCTGGACGCACTGGTCACGCACCCCGGCAACGCCACCGACGGCGACGTGCCGCGCGGGCTGGCGCAGAACGCCGACCTGATCGGCCAGGCGCTGGAGCAGGTGGGCGGAAGCGCGATGGTGCTGCTGGAGACCACGGCGGGGTCGGGAAAGGTGCTGGGCGCGCGCTTCGAGGAGCTGGCGGAGATGATCGACCGCATCCCGCCCGCCGTACGCGACCGGGTGGGCGTGTGCGTGGACACCTGCCACGTGTACGCCGCCGGCTACGACCTGCGCGGCGACTACGACGGGGTGATCAACCAGCTGGCCGACGTCATCGGCCTCGATCGCGTGCGCCTGTTCCACCTGAACGATTCGGCCACGCCGTTCGCCAGCCGCCGCGACCGACACGCCGGCATCGGCGAAGGGTCGCTGGGCGACGAGCCCTTCCGCCGCCTGGTGAACGACCCGCGCTTCGCCGCCGTGCCCATGGTGCTGGAGACGCCCAAGGAGCACCCGGAGAACCCCAAGGACATCGTTACGCTGGACCGGCAGAACCTGGCGCGGCTGCGGAGCTACGTGGCGGCAGCGTGAGCGCACGCACACACGCTTCCCTGGATCGGTGCCGATGCCGTTGACGCATCCCAACGCCTTCGTCGAGCCGCGGCCCCTCACGGCGGCGCGGATGCGCGAGCTGCTGGCCACGCTGCGGGAACGCGGCGGCGACCTCCGGGCGCTCCGGTCCTCCCGGGCCCACGGGGAGGATTTCGAGCGGCTGTGGTGGCTGTGGCAGCTCACCGGGGACTGCTGGAGCGGCGCCGCCGACGGCCTGGCGTGCGCCCGCGCCCGCGTGGCGGCCGAGCTGCGCGACGCGGGCGACCCGGCCGCGCAGGGGGTGTGGGCCCTGTTGAAGCACGCGTGGGAAGCGCAGGCGCGCCAGCTGGCGTCCATCACGGAGGACGAGCTGGCGGCGGTGGAGGCGCTGGCGGGCGAGCTGCGCACGGCGCTCCAGCCCGCCGCCCCCGCCGCTCCGCCCGCGGCGGTGCCGCCGCGGCGAGATCCCGGCGTCGTCCGTCCGGAGGATCCCGAGGCGCGGGAATGGCTGGCGGCGAACGGGCACCCCGCGCCGCTCGCCGCCAACCGCTTCGACGAGAAGCCCGAGGCCGAGGCGTTCGTCGAGACGCTGTACGAGGCGGGTGCCGTGCAGGTGGTGGTGGCGGCGGACTGCATCCGCGACGACGAGGACGAGCGGGCGCACGGGGGCCCGTACGCGGACGGACTGCGCGTCCGGCTGCCGGCGGAACCGCAGGCCCGCCGTGCGGTGCTCGCCATCATCAACCGAGAGGCCGAGGAGGAGGGGTTTGATCCGTACGACGACGCGGGCCAGGACGTCGTCTTCCTCTGGTGGGACTAGCGCCGGTCTGCACTCCGCACCGGCGGCGGACGAGCGGTTCGCGCAATGCGAAAGAGGACGCAGGGGCGATGTTGCCTCTGCGTCCTCCGTGCGTAATCCGCTGCCGCAGGTGGCGCGAGGCGGAGGTGTGGTCGATGAAGACGGCGCCGTCGAACTCCAGCGGGATCACCTGCCGGAGGAGGTTGGCGCTCTGCGCGGCCCACTCCGCCTGCAGCGTATCCGCGCGTGTGGAGGCGCGCGCCAGCCAGTCCGCGCGGCGCGCGGCCGCGGCAGCCCGGCTCCACCCGTGCAGCCGCACGATGGCTGGACAGGGCCGGTTTCCGGGGCATGGAACAGGCCACCAGCATGCGGAGAGTAGATTTCTCAGTCGCGCGCCGGGTTCGTCACAGGGACGGTGACGCGCGGCGCTCCTTCGAAATGACAATTTCCGGGTAGCGCTCTGAGCCGGTCTCGGATGACGGGTTGCGGGAACGTGGAGCGTTGGGCCACTTCACCCGTTCACCCGTTCACCCGTTCACCAACGGCAGCGTCACCGCCGCCTCCAGCCCGCCGCCCTCCACCGAGTTCAGCTCCAGCGCGCCGGCGTCGCCGTACAGATGATGCAGGCGGCTGCGGATGTTGCGCAGGCCCACGCCGGCACCGCCGCCGTCGCCGGGGGTGCGCATCCCGGGACCGTTGTCCGCCACGCGGAGCACCAGCGCATCCCCCTGTGCCGCCGCGGAGACGCGGACGGTGCCGGCGCCGGCCAGGCGGCTGGTGCCGTGGCGGATGGCGTTCTCCACCAGCGGCTGCAGGATCAGGCTGGGGACGGAGCACGCCAGCAGCGCATCCGGCACGTCGATGCTCACCGTCAAGCGGTCGTGGAAGCGCGCCTGCTCGATCTCCAGGTAGGCGCGCAGGAACTCCATCTCTCGCTCCAGCGGCACCTCCTGCGACCCCGTCTCGGTGGTGTGGCGCAGCAGGGAGCCCAGCCGCACGATCATCCGCTCCGCGGCGGACGGATCTACGTGCACCATCTCGCTGATGGTGTGCAGCGTGTTGTAGAGGAAATGCGGCTCCATCTGCATCCGGAGCGCCTTTACCTCCGCCCGCGCCAGCTCCGTCTCCAGCCGCGACGAGCGCAGCTGGTTGCCCTGCCAGCGGCGGTGGTACTCCAGCCACTGCGTGTAGCTCACCAGCAGCCAGTAGATCATCACCTGCCAGTGGAAGTGGATGGCGAAGTAGCGCGCCACCTCGGGTGCCTCGTCGGCCCAGATGAAGGGAACCGCGAGCACCTGCACCATCACCGCAAGGGTGCCCATCGCGCAGCTGACCGCGACGTGGAACAGCAGCGCCACGGCCCGGCGCGGCCCCACCAGCGGAACGCGGCGCACGGCCCGCAGCACGTACGGCGTGTAGATGGCCCACTGTCCGAACGTCACCAGTGTCTCCAGCCCGTCCTCGCGCCAGAAGAACGGCGTGTTCCTGTAGGGAGCAACCAGAAAGGCGCGCGAGTAGAAGAACGCCGCGATGCCCAGCCAGCAGGCCACGTTCAGCAGCCAGAAGCGGCGGTCCAGGTTCAGCGCGGGGGCGGGCTCCGGCGCGGCGCCGCGGAGGTGTTTGTCGAACCGCGGCATGTCTGGCGCGTTGTTCAGGGACCGCGGACCAGCGGCGTTCGTCCAGCGCATGATCGGGTTTTCGCGAAAGGGAAACGCCGAAGGGTAACCTTTCCGGGCGCAAACGCCATCCGCGAGGGATGAACGGCAGCTGCGCGTGACGAGCGGTCCGGCATCCACCACTTTGCCGCCGTGACGATCCGCCGCGGTCATTCGCTGGAGTCCCGGAAAAATGCGAGCGCGGTTCGTCCCATCGAATGTGCGCGTTGCAACCCTCGGGGCGCACAACTCATCCCAACAGCCGTAGTCTGCGCGTAACACAAGCCGCAAAGTAATGTGACAGCCCGTCCCGGGCGCCGCCTTCAATCTCCGGAGTGAAATCCCGTGCTCAAGGTAATCATCGTAGACGACGAGCCGTACGCGCGCGCCAAGCTGGAGCGGCTGCTGGCGGACGAGGAGGCCGAGATCCTGGCCGTGTGCGCCAACGGGCGCGAGGCGGCGGCGGCCGTCGAGCAGCTGAAGCCGGACCTGGTCTTTCTCGACATCCAGATGCCGGAGATGGACGGCTTCGAGGTGCTGCGCGCCATCGCCCCCGTGCACCTGCCGGAGATCGTCTTCGTTACGGCGTTCGACCAGTACGCGCTGCGGGCGTTCGAGGTGAACGCGGTGGACTACCTGCTCAAGCCGTTCGACCAGGAGCGCTTCGCGGCGGCGTTCGCGCGCGCGGAGCAGCGGCTTCGCGACAGCGCGTCGCGTTCGGAGAACGTGCAGCGGCTGCTGGAGCACCTGGCCCGCCAGCCCGGTGTGAGCGACGGCCCCGCGGCTGGCGACGTGTACCTGGAGTGGCTGTTCGTGCGGAAGGGCCACCGCGTGGTAAAGCTCTCCGTCCCCGAGATCCACTGGTTCGAGGCGGAGGGCAACTACGTCCGCATCCACACGCGCGGCGACGCGTACCTGATCCGGGAAAAGATGATGACGCTGCAGGCGCGGCTGGATCCCAAGCGGTTCGCCCGCATCCACCGCAACGCCATCGTCAACCTCTCGTTCGTCAAGGAGATGCGCCCCTGGTCCAACAGCGCCTTCGTGGTGCTGCTGGACGACGGCACCGAGCTGCGCCTGAGCCGCCGCTACCGCGGACGGCTGGCGGCGAGCATCGGGGAGTACCTGTAGGACTCGAGCGCCGCGGGGGCCCTCACCCCCGCCGGGCCTTTCGCTCGTTCCTCGCGACGGCCGGCGACCCCTCCCCCGGACTGCGGGGGAGGGGTTTTGTGTGGGCGGGCGTGTGCGCGTCGAAGCGGGATCGAATTCTCCCGGCGCGTTCCCGCAGGGGCCCTCACCCCCGACCAGCCTTTTGCTCGTTCCTCGCAACGGCGGTCGACCCCTCCCCCAAACTGCGGGGGAGGGGTTTTGTGTTGGGGGATGTGTGCGCGTCGAAGCGGGATCGAATTCTCCCCTCTCCGTGAGGAACGAACGGGGAGGGGCCGGGGGAGGGGCATCGTCCGGCGCAGCGCGACGCTGGTCGACGCGTCACCCACACCGCTCATCCCGCGCATTTGCAGCACGGCCCTCCCGTGGAACCATCCGTACCCAACCCGGCACTTTCCCTGGCTCGCTCGCGTTCAATAGTAGCGACGGGAAGGCGACACGGCCCCTCCGGACCCCGGAAAACCATGCCGACGATCAACGGCTCCTGGACCACGGACACCACGTTTCGCCCCGGCGCGCAGGTGGGCGCCACGGGGCAGGGCGGGCACACCGTTCTGCTGGATTACGCGGGCGGCCAGTACTACGGGCTGGACGAGGTGGGCACGCGCATCTGGGAGCTGGTGCGCGACGGGCAGACGCTGGGCGGCATCGTGGACGCGCTGGAGGCGGAGTACGACGTCGCGCGCGACGTGCTGGAGGCGGACACGTCTGCGCTGCTGGCGGAGCTGGCCGCGCGGCGGCTGGTGGAGGCGGCGTGACGGCGATGGCATCCATCCCCCGATCCCCCTCCGTGCCGCGCTGCATGCTGATGCTGGCCGGCGTGCGCCTGCACCTCAGGCTGCGCGGCTTCGGCCGGAGCCTCGCGGCCGCGCGGCGCTGGGGGGCGGTGGCGGACGGCGCGGTGGACGAGCAGACGGTCATTGACCGCACCGTACAGGCGGTGGTGACGGCGGCGGCGTTCTTTCCCGGCCGCGCCATCTGCCTGGAGCAGTCGCTGGCCCTCTACGTCCTGCTGCGCCGCCGCGGCGTGCCCGTCCAGCTGCGGCTGGGCGTGCAGCCCGTTCCCTTCGCCGCGCACGCCTGGCTGGAGCTGCGGGGCGTGCCGATCGAGGAGAACGCGGACTTCGTGGACTACCTGCTCCCCTTTCCGGAGTTGCCCGCGTGAACGGCTTCGTCTGCATCCTCGGCGACAGGCCCGTCCCCGGCGCGATGCTGCGTGCGGACGCCGCCCGCCTGGCCGCGTGCACCACGGGGGCGGACGGGGTCGCGCCGCGGATCCGCATCCTCACCAGCCCGCCCTTCGCCGCGCTGGTGACGGATGAACCCCGTGCCCTGCGCCCGCTGATGGCGCGGCACGGCCCGCTGCTGGGGATCGGCGACGTGCGGCTGGACAACCGGGCAGAGGTGGCGCGGCAGGCCCGGGCGGTGATGGAGGTGGGCGATTCCGTGCCGGACCTGGCGCTGGTGCTGGGCGCGTACGCGGCGCGCGGAGAAGCGTGCATCCCGGAGCTGCTGGGCGACTTCAACGTGGTGATCTGGGACGCGCGCACGGGGGAGATGCGGGCCGCGCGCGACGCCTTCGGGGTGCGGACGCTCTTTCACGCCCGCCGTCCGGGGGCGACGGTGGTCGGCTCGCGCGCCCTGGCCCTGGCCTCCGGCGACGCGTACGACGAAGAGTGGGCGGCCGGCTACCTGGCGGGTGGCTACGGATCGGACGGCAGCACCCCGTTCGCCGGGTGCCGCAGCGTCGCCGCGGGGAGCTGGATGACGGTGCGCGGCGGGGTGGCGCGCGAGCACCGCTACTGGTCGCCCGGCCCGCACCTGCCGCGTCCCGGCGCGCGCGTGGACGAGGGGGAGGCGGTGGCCCGCTTCGGGGCGCTGTTCGCGGACGCCGTGCGGACGCGTGTGGATGGGGGCGGGACCACCTGGGCGCAGCTTTCCGGCGGGCTGGACTCGTCGTCCATCGTCTGCGCAGCGTCGGCGATGCACGGGCGGGGCGAGCTGCCGGCGCTGGGCGGCACGGTGACGGTAGTAGACCGCATGGGCGACGCGGACGAGACGCGGTACTCCGATCCCGTGGCCGCGCGGTGGGGGCTGCGCAACGAGAAGGTGCACGACCCCTGGATGTGGCAGGACGACGGCCTTCCCCCGCCGCTGGAAGACCAGCCCTCGCCCCTGTATCCCTACTGGGCCCGCGGCCGCGCCCTCTGCGGCATCGTGCGGCGCGCGGGCGGCCGGGTGATCCTGTGCGGCGGCGCGGGGGACGACTACCTGACGGGCGACCTCG
>DASTVC010000309.1:0-21038 GCA_035759295.1 Longimicrobium sp.
CGCCCGCCGGCCTGCCGGCGGGCGCTTCGGTGTCGGCGCACCCACCTTCCCAGCCATGCAGCGGTTAGAGAAATAGGTCCGGCATTGCAGCGCGGCGGCAGCGCTGGTCGTGCTCCACTCGAAACGAATCTATTCGTGCAAACCAGTTTGGCATGCGAGGCGAGAAATGTCTGAAATAGGCATGGAGTAGCGCGATCTTTACCGCGATCGTCGTTGCCCGGATCGGCCGAAATGCCCACGGCGCGGGAACTCTCAAAGGGCGAAGCCATTCCTGACTGTTCTCCGTCCCTGGCTCTCCACTCGCTGTTGCGGCAGCCAAGAGGGGCATGCCTCCATGTACGATGGGATTCAGGTCCGAATAGATGTGGGACAGTGGGGCCAACTCGAGCGCGGCGAATAATTCGTGCACGTTCTTGGGTCCGCCTTGAATTGCATACCAAGGATCTCGTGCTCGCAGGCGTCGCAGTTCGGTGAGTGCCTCCCGGCCGAACCGGTCACGCGTGTGGTGCTCCAGCATGTCCTGTATACCATTAATTTCCGCCTGAAAGAGTTGGCGGTCCTCCTCGTTCAGTCCTGAAGCCGTTTGCTTTCGCCTTAATTCGTGTTCCATCTGCAGGATGCCCGCGGATACATAAGCAGCGGCCAAAACCGGATCACGCTTGTTTACGAGCCAGATCACCTGAGGCGCATGTTCCAAGGCTCCTCGTGCCTGAGCTGCGGCGGGAGCAATCGACATGTGCCGGAGCAGGATGTCCACAGCATCGGCGAATTCCAGGCATTGGCGTAACGCTACAGCCACGACCAAGTCCACGTCGTCCGTGGCTACATCCCGACACTCGCGGAGGAACTCATGTGAGAGCCGGATGAGTGGTCGGAGGATCTCCAACTGGTGACCAAGCTGCTTCTGTGCAGCTTTTCTGCTTTCGGCGAAATCGAGGTCCCACGGAGATGGGCGCGGCATCGTCAACCCCGTTGATGAAGGAAGAGGAGCGATATTGCGGGCGCGCAACTAGGCGTAATGCACCAACATTCCACAAGATGCTGTCTCAAAGGTGGAATGGACACGGGATGCTGTGCGCCCGCCGCGTCCGGGGCGGGCCGTTGGGAGCCGTGCGGTTGGCCGCCCGGCCGCTTCGCCGTATATTCGGGCACCGCCGGGCGCGGCAGGTGTAATCGCCCCCGGTTTCTGTGGATGATGAACGCCGGCCGTGCGCCGGCTTTTCTCGGATAGGGCTGATGGCGCGTCTGTTCCGCACCAAGGAAGAAGGAAAGAAGTCGCTCTGGGACCGCATTGTCGACGTCGCGCTCACGGACGTCACGGTGCTGGTCAAGGGGCTCGACGAGGGGTCGCTGGAGGGGCTGGAGGAGACGCTGATCGCGGCGGACTTCGGCGTGCCCTCCACGCTGCGCCTGGTGGAAGTCGTGGAGACGCTGGCGGAGCGCGGCGTCGCCAAGTCGCAGCGCGACTTTCTCCGCGCCGTCCGCGAGGAGATCGTCGCCATCCTCCGGGCCGGCCGCTCGGACACGGCCCTGCGCTTCAACTACGAGGGCGGCCCCACGGTCTTCCTCGTCGTCGGCGTCAACGGGGTGGGGAAGACGACTACGATCGCGAAGCTGGCGCACCGTCTGACCCGCCAGGGGCGCAAGGTGATGATCGCCGCGGGCGACACCTTCCGCGCGGGCGCCATCGAGCAGCTCAAGCGGTGGGCGGAGCGCGTGGGGTGCGAGTTCGTGGGCAGCGAGGCCGGCCGCGACCCCGCCGCCGTCGCTTTCGACGCGATGGAGCAGGCGGTGGAGAAGGGCGTCGACGTGCTGATCATCGACACCGCCGGCCGCCTGCACACGCAGAACGACCTGATGAAGGAGCTGGAAAAGGTGCAGCGCGTGGTGGCCAAGAAGCTGGACGGCGCCCCGCACGAGACGCTGATCGTGCTCGATTCCACGGTCGGCCAGAACGCGATGGCGCAGATCCGCACCTTCGGCCAGACGCTGCCGCTCACCGGCATCGTGCTGACCAAGATGGATGGCACCGCGCGTGGCGGAATCGTCGTCGCCCTCAAGGAGGAGTTCGATCTCCCCGTGAAGTTCATTGGTGTCGGCGAGAAGATGGACGACCTGCTGCCGTTCGAGATCGAGACGTTCGCGGAGGAAGTGCTGGAGGCGTGAGGGTGAACCGGGGGCGCCGTCGGCCGGCTTGACGATAGCGAGTAAACTCGCCGCAACAACAGCGGAAAGCCCCGCAAACTGCGCGGGGCTTCAACTGCCGGAACGGCGACGGCGTCGCGCTGCGCGCGGACCCCTCACCCCCGGCCCCTCTCCCGCAAACTGCGCGGGAGAGGGGTGACGCGACCCCACGCCAAACCGTGATTTCCTGGGGGAGCGCCGCGTGGCACCTTCCCTCCCGCCTCACCCGGCGCGCGACCGAAGGATCTCGCTTCGGCCTGCTCGGAGCCCGGGGTAACGCGTGCGGCCGCGGCCACAATCCGCGCAGGCGGATTTCGTAACCTTCCAGCCGGGGTTTCAACCGCTATTGCGAGGCTGGCGCGGCGGCGCTGATCGTTCCGCACCTCCGGTGTTTGCCTTTCCCGACGATTTGCGATATATCCAGACTTGGCTCCGCGATAGGCGATTGCGGGCGATTCGCAACCAGCAACCCGGGAGGACGCATGGCGAAAAAGCTCAGACTGTCGATGGATGATCTGGCCGTGGAATCGTTCGACACCGGCCACGAGGACGTCTTCCGCCGCGGCACCGTCCACGGCCACGCGCTGAGCGACTCCACCTGCGTGGAGCGCATCTGCCGGTGCAGCGACGAAAGCGGGTACGACGTGAGCTGCGGCACCTGCAACGCCAGGGGCGAAACCTGCGACCCGGGGTGCGAGACGTACCTCAACTGCTACACCAACGTAAACTACCCCGGCTGCTGACGCGCGCCCGCGCCTGTGCCTCCCGGGTTCGAGGCATGGGCGCGGTTTCCGCCTGCCTACTCGCGCGCTTTCCCTCCGCCGAATACATTCCGAACGTCTCCGGCGCTCGTGCGCCGTCCGTCTTCTCGAGCGCGTTCGTGCCCACCTACACCGACCTCGACCGGCCCGCGCAGTTCCTCAAGGGCGTGGGTCCCAAGCGGGCAGACCTGCTGGCAAAGCTGGGTCTGATGACCGCGCGGGACGTGCTCTTTCACGTCCCCCACCGCTACGAGGACGCTTCTACCGTAACGAAGATCAGCGCGCTGGAGCCGGGGATGGACGTCACCATCGTCGGCCGCGTGGTCAGCAAGGGCGTGCTGCCCACGCGCCGCGGGCTGCGCATCTTTCAGGCGGTGGTGCGCGATTCGTCGGCGCTCATCGAGTGCTCGTGGCCGGGGCAGCCGTTCCTGGACCGCACCATCGCACGCGGCGACCTGCTGCTGCTGCGCGGCACCGTCCGCTTCTATCACGGCCGCCAGTTCCAGCCGCGCGAGTTCACCGTCCTGGCCCGCGAAGGCGAGGACGCGGCCGAGGAAAGCGGCACCATCTTTCCCGTTTATCCCGCCACCGAAGGCCTTACCCACCGCCAGGTCCGCACCCTGATCGCGGAGAACCTGGACGACCTCCTCCGTCAGGCGAAGGACGAGGATCGTCTCCCCAAGGACGTCCGCGAGCGCGCCGGTGTGGCCCCCATGGCGCAGGCGCTGGAGTGGATGCACCGCCCGGGCTCGCTGGCGGATGCGGAGATGGGGCGGCGGCGGCTGGCGTTCGAGGAGCTGTTCTTCCTCCAGTTGCTCTACGCGCAGGCGCACCACCGCGCGGCCACGGAGCGTCCGGGAATCGCCTTCGCGCGGCGCGACAACCTGGTTCGGCCGTTCCACAAGTCGCTCCCGTTCACCCTGACCACGGCGCAGAAGCGCGTGCTCAAGGAGATCGGCGAAGACATGGCGGCGCCGCGGCGGATGAACCGGCTGCTGCAGGGCGACGTGGGATCGGGCAAGACCATCGTCGCGCTGTTCGCCATGCTGCGCGCGGTGGAGAACGGCCACCAGGCCGCCCTGATGGTGCCCACCGAGATCCTGGCCGAGCAGCACGCGCGCACGGTCCACAAGCTGTTGGAGGGCCTGGGCGTCGGCGTCACGCTGCTTACCGGGCGCCTCTCCACCAAGCAGTGGAAAGAGGTGAACTACCGCATCGCCACGGGGGACGCGGATATCGTCGTCGGCACGCACGCGCTCATCCAGGAGGGCGTGCAGTTCCACAAGCTGGGGCTGGTGGTGGTCGATGAGCAGCACCGCTTCGGCGTAAAGCAGCGCCTGGCCATCCAGGAGATGGGCGTCAACGCCGACACGCTGGTGATGAGCGCCACGCCCATCCCCCGCTCGCTGGCGCTTACGCTGTACGGCGACCTGGACATCTCCGTGCTGGACGAGCGCCCGCCCGGCCGCCAGCCGATCAAGACGGCGCTGCGGTCGGAATCGTCCCGCCCCAAAGTCTTCAAGTTCGTGCAGGATGAGGTACGGAAGGGCCGGCAGGCGTACATCGTCTATCCGCTGGTGGAAGAGTCGGAGAAGGTGGAGCTCAAGGCAGCCACGGCGGAGTTCGAGCAGCTGAGCGCCGTCTTTCCGGACCTGCGGATGGCGCTGATCCACGGCCAGATGCCGGGCGAGGAGAAGGACCGCGTGATGCGCGCCTTTGCCGCCGGCGAGGTTGACGTGCTCGTCTCCACGACGGTGATCGAGGTGGGGATCGACGTCCCCAACGCCACGGTGATGGTGATCGAGCACGCCGAGCGCTTCGGCCTGTCGCAGCTGCACCAGCTTCGCGGCCGTGTCGGGCGGGGATCGGAGGAGAGCTACTGCATCCTCGTCTTTGGCGGACAGGGCTCGCTGGAGCGGCTGAAGGTGTTTGCGTCCACGGAAGACGGGTTCGCCATCGCGGAGGCGGACCTGCGTCTGCGCGGCGCGGGCGACCTGTTCGGCGCGCGGCAGTCGGGGCTCCCCGCCTTCCGTTTCGCGCACCTGGAGACGGACCTTAACCTGCTCTCCGTCGCCCGCGGCGAGGCCCGCGCCATCGTGGAGCGCGACCCCGAGCTCGCCAACCACCCCGAGCTGCGCGAGGCCATCGCGACGCGGTACGAGGAGCGCGCGCGGTTGTTCCGGGTGGGGTAGGGGTGGGGAGGGGGCCAGAAGTGGACCGAGCGGAGCGGATGAGCGGGTAAACCCGCTGCTGGAAGAGCGATAAGCCCCGTTCGGCTCGTTACACTCGCCAACGGGGCTTCAACTTCTCGCGTTCGGAAGGGTCGGCGCGACGCGCGTGGTTCGGCGGTTGGGATGCCTGTCGGCGCTTACCAACTCTGCCACCGGCCTCGAACCCCGCCCACCCGTGCTTTTGAAGCCCCGCATGGGCCGCGAAGCGGTCGTGCGGGGCTTGTCGCAGTCCCAGCAGCGGGTTTACCCGCTCACCACGGCCCCGGGGTGTTTACCCGCTCATCCTCCGCCCGGCTCCACCCCATACCACTCGCGCCACCGCTCGACCATCTCCTCGGACGCGGGCCACTGGAAGCAGAGGGTGTAGCCGTCCGGATCCCGCAGATACAGCTGCCGCATCCCGTAGCTCTGGACGAACGGCTCCTCGGCGTCTACGCCGTGCGCGCGGAGGTGGGCGTACGCGGCATCGAGGTCCGGGCATCCGAAGAAGAGCGCCGTATCGCGATGCGCGGCCACGCGGGCGGGATCGGGCGTGGAAGGATGTGCGCCATCATGCTCCACGATGTTGAGCATCAGCTCGGCGCCGCCGCGGCGGAGGAGCGCCCAGCCGAAGTCGTCGCCCGGCGCGGAGGTGCTGGCGAGCTCGAAGCCCAGCACGTCGCGGTAGAATCGCACCGACGCCTTCATGTCGAAGACGCCCAGCAGCGGCGCCAGTCCACGGATATCCACCGGCATCCAGACTCCCTCGTCGGCGTCGATGAATAAGCCCCGCGCCGGACGATCGGCGCGGGGCTCTGGAGTCCGCCCGGCTACGCGTGGACCGCCGGCTCCGGGCGCGGCATGTGGATCACCTTCTCGGCCAGGTCGTGGCCCAGCACGCCGGCCATCTCGCTGTCCACCGGCGTGGAAACCACCCGCGCGCCCCTGGCGGCGAACATCTCCTCCAGCCGGCGCGCGTCGTCGGTGTCGATCAGCGCCACGTAGGCGCTGGTGCCCAGCGGCATGGCCTGCGCGACCTCCGCCAGGTCCGCGCGGGGAAGCACGCGGCCGGCCAGGTGCCCGGCCACGCCGCCCATCAGACCGCCGGCCACCAGCAGGAACGGCAGCGCCACCGGCCCTGCGAACATCGCCACGAACCCGCCCGCCACGGCGCCCATCGTACCGCCCAGCGCCGCGGCGCCGGGGTCGTGCACGCGGATCTTGCCCGTCGCCTCGTGCGAGACCAGCGCCTCGGCCAGAACGTGGCCCTCTTCCAGCTGGTGCTCGGCCTTCAGGTCCGTCAGCGCGTCGCGGGCCGCGGTCACGCCGTCGAAGCTGAAGAGCAGGACCTCGTACTTTGCCAGGTGCCACTGCGGCTGCTGGTCCGCCATGCCGGCCTCCTCCCGTTTCCACGGGTCGCGGGTACGCGCGCGGGCGCCGGACCGCGGGCGAGCATTTCGCTCCCCCAAGGCCCGGTGCGGTTCTGGCGGGGATGATACATTCCCCAGCTGTATGGTAAGCGCCGCGGACCCGCAGGTCACGGGTTTCGGCGCGGCGCATGCGGCGGATCACCCCGCACGTCCACCCATCCCACGCACAGGCCTGCCATGGCGAAGCCGATCCAGCCCACCATCCGCACGCACGCCGACGCGCCGGACGCGGAGAACCCGGTGGGGCGGGCGGAGTTCCGCGAGGCGGCGGCGTTCTGGGCCACGGGCGTGGGCGTGCTGGCGGCGGCCGACGGCGACCACGTGGAGGCCATCACCGTTGCCGCGTTCACGCCCCTCTCCGCCGATCCGCCGCTGGTGCTGGTGTGCGTGGGGAACGATGCGGCCGTGCTGTACGTGCTCGAGGATGCCGGACGCTTCACCATCAGCCTGCTAGCGAAGGAGGACCGGCGCGCGGCCAGCGACTTTGCGCAGCGGCTGCCGCCGGCGCCCGGCCGCTTTGCCCCCGGCGTGGACCCGGTCCTGCGCGGCGCCCTGGTCTCCTTCGTCTGCACGCTGCGCGAGACGCATCCGGGCGGCGACCACCGCATCGTCGTGGGGCAGGTGGAGCGGATCGTGATGGGGGATGGCGACCCCGATCCGCTGCTCTACTTCCAGCGCGAGTACCGCAGGCTGGGGTGACGGTCACCGGCGGAAGGGATGATGGATGCGGAGCCGAGCGGGCTCCGATGAGCGGGTAAACCCGCTGCTGGAACAGCGACAAGCCCCGTTCGGCTCGTTACACTCGCAGAACGGGGCTTCACCTTCTCGCGTTCGGAGCGGCCTTCGCGACGGGCATGATTCGGGGCGTGGAATGACTGACGACCCCACGAACTCTGCCACTGGCGTCGGACCCGCTCATCACGGAGACGGAGGAGCCACCTCGCCGCGCAGGTAGCGCTGGCGCAGGTCCGGCGGAAACTTCTCGATGGCGTAGCGCAGCATGGTGCGCGGCATGGTGCGATGGTGGCGGATGAGGAACGATTCCTCCGCCGCGCGGTCGCGGTTGCCCACCTCGCGCAGCATCCAGCCGACCGCCTTGTGGATCAGGTCGTGCCCGTCGTCCACCAGCGCCTCCGCGATCCGCAGCGTCGCGGAAAAGTCGCCCTGGCGGATGAAGTGCTGCGTGGCGAGGATGGCGATCCGCCGCTCCCACACGCTTTCCGACCGCGCCAGCGCGTCCAGCACCCCCCGGTCCCGCCTTTCCAGGTGCGCCCCGACGATCTGCGGCGCGGACGAATCCACCAGGTCCCAGTTGTTGATGTACCGCGTGTTCGCCAGATACAGCCGATAGATCGCCTCCCGCGTCTCCGCGTTCCCCCGCTTGTAGGCATCGACGAGAAGGAGGAGCGCGAACAGCCGCGCCTCGTGCCACTCGGAGCGGATCAGGTCCGCGGCGGCGCCGATGGATACGCCGCGGTACTCGCGCGCCAGCGCCCGCAGCGCGGGGATGCGGATGCCGATGAAGCGGTCGCCGTGGCCGTACTCGCCGGGCCCGGTTCGAAAGTAGCCGGCCACGAAGCGCGCGTGCTCCGCATCGCCGATCCCGTGCAGGCGCGCTTCGATCTCCGCGGCGGACGCGGCGGGTTGCGCGGCGGAGGACGTCATCCGCGCGCGTCCGGGTGCCCGCCGGGCCGGCCCACCTCGCCGACCACGGAGCGGAATTCGGCCAGCCGCCCGTCGTCATCGAAGGTGAACTGCTGCGCGGTCAGCACCTCGTACTCCGCGCCGTCGTCCACGAAGCGGCCGGTCTCGCGCGCCATCAACATCACCGTGTCGCCCTGCGAGACCAGCGAGAGCGGCTGCGTGCGCTGCTCGCAAACCGTCGCGAAGTTCTCTGCGATGGTGGCCGCCACCTGGTCCGCGCCACGGGCCGCGCGGCGCCAGGGGACGCGCGCAGGCGCCACCATCTCGTAGGCGACGTCCGGCGCCAGCTGCTCGCGCAGCTCGTCGAAGCGGCCCTGGGAGATGCAGTGCACCATCCGCCCGATCCGCTCCACGTTGCCGCGCTCCCGCTCCTTGGCCCCGGCGGCCGCGTCGCCCGCCGCGAACACGGGCCCCAGCACCCGCGGAACCTCCTCCAGCGACACCTGCGTCATCGTTCACCTCCGCTGATCGAGAAACGACTTCTCACACCGGTCTACGTTGCTGCACACGGCGTTGGCGCGCCAGAGGATTGGTGTGATGCACGATTCTCGTCGGCTCAGGGATGTTAAATGCTACGGCACCTAAAGATCGGACAATTTCGATTATTTGCAGACAGGTGGACGTTTACTCCATCGCCTTCCGCTACGGTGCGTCGGCATCCGGGTGTGAAACAGGACGGTGATTCCAGTGGTTCGCGATTTGCGCGCCGCGCGGCCGTTTATTTCAAACCCGGGGATCTGCGACTTGGATACGAAGCACAAGCAGAGGGGACTGGCACTTGCGACCACCGGGCTGGCGGTGGCGGTTGGCGTGCTGGTGCTTTTGAATGCCATCTGGTTCGTGGAGATCAGCCTTCGCGAGTGGGTGGTGACCTTCACCACCTGCATCGCCACCATCGGCGGCGCGTGGCTGCTGCTGCAGGCGGGGCGCAGCCTGTGGCGCGGATGGGATCCGCACTTCGTGCTCATCCCCAGCATCGCCGTGGCAATCCTGCTGTCGGAGTTCGTGTGGGTGGCGCCGGAGACGCGGCTGCTGGTGCTGGTGGTGTGGCCGGTGGTGCTGATCTTTCTGGCGGGCTACGCGGGCTTCCGCACCGCCGTGCTGCTCACGGCGCTGATGACGGCGGGGTACCTGGGCGCGGTGGCGCTGGCCCGGCCCCCGGAGGTGCGGCCGGAGGTGGAGGCCATCCTGGCCGTGGTCTTCTTTACCACCAACCTCTTCGCCGCCATCGTGCTGGGGCGCATCCGCCGGCAGCGGCTGGCGCTGGCCGCGGCGCGCGCGGAGCTGGCGCGGCTGGTGTACACCGACCCGCTCACCGGGCTGCCCAACCGCCGGCACTTCACGGAGCGGTTCGAGGCGGAGGTGGGGCGCGTGGCGCGGTACGGGGGCAGCTTTACGCTGGGCGTGCTGGACTGCGACCACTTCAAGGCCTACAACGACCAGCACGGCCACCCCGCCGGCGACGACGCGCTGCGCGAGCTGGGCATTCTGCTGCGCGAGCAGCTGCGGGTGAGCGATTCGGTGGCGCGGCTGGGCGGGGAGGAGTTCGCGGTGCTGATGGTGGGGGCGGACCCGGCGATGGCGGCGATGGTGGCGGAGCGGCTGCGCGCCCGCGTGGCCGACCACGTCTTCGGCGCCACGGGCGACACGCTCACCGTCAGCATCGGCCTGGCCTCCGCGCCGGAGGACGCCAAGACCCCCGACCTGCTCTTCTTCCTGGCCGACCAGGCGCTCTACGCCGCCAAGGCCCACGGCCGCAACCGCATCGTCGCCGCGCAGGAGACCCACGCGGCGGTGCTGCGGTAGGATTCACCGGCGCACGCCCCGGGATTCCGCGTGCACCCGTCCGGGCGCGGATGGATTCGCCGCTGGAAATCGCAGAATCCGTCTTCGCGGATCGTAGCCGCGAGGTGGTCGCCCACCCGGACGATCCCGGTCCAGGTCCGCCTCAAGGGGGGTTGAACCCGACGGGCGTCGACACCCAGTCGCTCCCTTCCGGTCCCTCGACGGTACGCGGCGGAAAGCGCAGCAGCTGCACACCCTGGATGGCGATGTCGTTGAACCGCGGGTCGTCGGAGCGCACCACCTGGATGCTGGCCGCGTCCACCTGGCCGTCTGCCAGCACACGATAGCGCAGCGTGACCACACCCTGCACCCGCTCACGCCGCAGCTCGCGCGGATAGTTGCGGCGCATGTGCCGCATCAGCTCGTCCATGTTGGTGGGCTGGAGCGCTACGACAAACTGGATCGGGAGCTCCGTCCACATCTTGACCGGGCGGTTGTTCGCCCGCGCGGGGTGAAAGGTGAGGACCCGCAGCGCACGCACCGCCGGGCCAACGAACTGCTCATGGCTGGCCCGGAGCACGCGCACGTCCATGGTGTCGACCGTACCGTCCTCCAGAATCCTGAACCGCAGCACCACCTCGCCCCACACCCCGGCGTCGCGCAGGAGAGGCGGGTAGTTGCGTTGCAGCTGCCTGGCGAACGCCGCGGTCGTGCGAATGGACGGGGGAGCAAGCACGGCCAGCGGGGGCACCGTCGCAAGGGTGTCCCCCGTCTCCCACAGGTATCCCATCGTCCCGACGCCCGCTCTCCGGGCGCCCGGCGCCGCATCGCCCGTGCACCCCATGCGGTTCAGCGCCGAGTCCAGGCCGGCCAGGGTGTACGCGTATTCGGCGGCGGGGCGCCCGGGCAGATCAGGAAGCACCTGCACCGCCAGCCGCCGCGCCGCGCGCGCCCGCCGGATGAACGGGCCGGTATCGTCCGCGCCGACAAGTGCGACGTCGAGGCTGTCCTGCGTATCCAGCACCATCGTGTCCGGCACCCCCGCGTCGAAGCGCCAGACGACGCGCGGCGGCGCCTTGCTGGAATCGCCCGCCAGGTGAAGCCCCGCCGCGAGGCCGGCAATATCGCCGCCGCAGGCCCACGCAAGCGTGCCGGCGCGCCGGAACGCATCGGGCTTCAGGAGGGCGTGGCTGTCGTCCGGCGTGGTCGCCGTAAGTGTTTCCAGGTACACGTCCACGTTGCCGATCCTCTCCTCTTGCTGCGCCGCGGCGGGCATGGCGCACAGGCACACGGGCACGAGCACCCGGAACACGGGGCGGATGGAAATCGATCGCATGGAGAAGCGGAATGGGAGAGAATCTGCCGGCCGGCAGCGGAGGCGGGACAGAAGAACGGGCCCTATCCTACGCGGAGAATCGGCATAAAACAATAGTCGCCATCGGCCTGCTGGCGGCGCCAGGGCATCTGCTCCCCGGGTCGATCGACGGCTGCGCCGCGTACCCGCGTGGGGGGGAGCGCAGTCGCTGAAGATCGGCTCCGAGTGTGCCGAGAGGAGGTCCTTCGGTCGCGCCCAGGGGGTTGTGTGCCCGATCGTTCGGTGCGGGCGCTCCCTCAGGAAGTCACCGCTGGGGTTTGGTGCATGTAATACCGGGCTACCGAGCATCGTTCCGGTTGGGGTTCAGACATTCTGCCCCCACGTGTCATCCTGAGCGAGGCGCCCGCTCGACACCCGCGGAATCGCGTACCAGCCCGTGCGCCGACCGAAGGATCTCTGTCCGGAGCACGATGGAGGCTGCCCTACGCCGCCCCTCGCGACGGTGGCCGATTTTCCAGAACTATCCTACGAAACGCGGTATAAAACAGAGGCGCGGAGGATGTCCCCGCGCCTCTGTTCTGTACGTGAACCGTCGTTCGTTAACCGGCGGATACGATGCGGACGGCGGTGCCCCACGGGTCGGTGGCCAGCCAGCCGCCTTCGATGCGCTCGGCGGTGTGGCCGGCGGACTGCAGGCTCGCGGCTGCGGCATCGGCGTCGGCGGGGTGGGGGAGGATGATCTCCCAGTCCAGAAGGCGCGCGTCGTTCTCGCCCGCGGGCGCGGCGCCGGGGCCGGCCCAGGTGTTCACGCCCAGGTGGTGGTGGTAGCCGCCAGCGGACATGAACAGCGCGCCGGGGTAGCTCCACACCACCTTGTCCAGCCCCAGCGCGGCGTGGTAGAACGCCGCCGCCCGGTCGATGTCGCCCACGTGCAGGTGAACGTGGCCCATGACGGTGCCCGCGGGCATGCCGGTCCACGGCGCACCGCGGGCCGCCTGCACCAGGCTGTCCAGGTTCAGCGGGCGCGTGTCCATCGCCAGCTGCCCCATTTCGTCGTATCGCCACGTGGAGCGCGGGCGATCGGCGTAGACCTCGATTCCCAGCCCGTCGGGGTCGTTCAGGTACAGCGCCTCGCTCACCAGGTGGTCGCTGGCGCCCGCCCGCTCGCCGATGCGTGCCAGGTGCGCCACGAAGCGGCCCAGCGCGGCACGGTCGGGGAGCAGGATGGCGAAGTGGTACAGCCCCAGGCGTCCCCGGTGCGGCTGCGGCGATGCGCCCCGGCGCTCCCGCAGCTCCACCAGCGTCGCGTCGTCGCCGTGCGCGCCGAGCGCCGCGGAGCCGGCGGTGCGGCTCAGCACGCGCAGGCCCAGCACCTCGCCGTACCAGGCCAGCGAGCGTTCCAGGTTTGCCACCTGCAGGCGAACCCGCCCCAGCCGCAGTTCGGCCGGCAGGCGGTATCCGTCCGGCGTGACTCCGTATTCCGCGCCCGTCGTCGCGGTGTTCAGCTCGCTCATTCGTCATCCATCGTGCAGGGTGAACCAGCAGCCTTCAATTTAAGTGTTGCAACGATTATCGTCAATGCACAATATATCCGGGCTCCCATGTCTGTCCCATCATTGGGGAACAGACGTCCCAGGGACCTCCATTTCGCTGAACTGCATCCGTTTCCTTCGAGCGATGCAAGCGGTTGCCACGACTACACCTTCTCCATCCCATACGCTTTCCGCCATGACGGGCACCAACTCTGCACACGGGCGGGCGCCCACCGTGCCGCTCCCGCGGCGCATCATGATCTTCGGTCCGCCCGGCGCGGACCAGCCCTCCCGATCGGAGGATTCATCACATGGCTTGCAACCCTTGCGAGACCAGCTTCAAATCCGCGACTTCGGTGGTGGTGTCCATCGTCAAGTCGGGGACCACCGCACTGGTGTACGTGCAGAACCAGGGACGCAACATCGTCCAGCTGCGCCGCATTCTGCTGTGCTACGGCGCCGGAGGCACGCTGTACCTGCGGCCGCCCCCCGAGAGCATTTCCTGGTCGTATCCTTCGGCGTTCCTGGAGCCGGGGATCACCGCGTTGTTCTACTCGTTCACGCCGCCGGCCGGCTCGGCCGTGCAGGCGCAGGCGGAGTACATCGAGATCGAGGCTCGCAGCCGCAGCTGCTCCGAACAGTTCTAACGGGAGATGACGCGATGAAGCACTACAAGACGACCTTCAAGGGCGAAAAATCCGCCGACGAGATCCACAACGCGGTGGGGAAGGGTGGCGGGATGGTCACCCGCATCGACGTGGGCAAGGGCGAGACGCACGTGTACTTTACCGGCGGCGAGGGCCACGGCAAGAACCTGGGCGCGCTGGGCGCCTCCGGCGAGCCCACCGAGGTCAGCGAAGACGCCGTCCGCAAGATCGGCTGAGGCCGCGGGAGAAGAAAGGACGCCTCACACGGAGGGCACGGGGGACACGGAGGGTTTGATCCTCTGCGTCCTCCGTGCCCTCCGTGTGAGAACCCGTCTTTTCCACGATCCTGTGAACCGATGGACCCCGATCAATCCGCCGCGAACGCCTCCTGCTCCGCCAGCGATGCGGCGGCGGGCTCCGGCTCCAGTGCACGGGCACGCGACGGGTCCTTGAGCGCGGCGTGGGCGGCGGCCAGGCGCGCCACGGGGACGCGGTAGGGGGAGCAGGAGACGTAGTTCAGCCCGGCACGGTGGAAGAACTCCACCGAGCGCGGGTCGCCGCCGTGCTCGCCGCACACGCCCACCTTGAGGTCCGGGTGCACCTCGCGCCCCAGCCGCGTGGCCATCTCGACCAGCTGCCCCACGCCGTCCACGTCCAGCGTCTGGAACGGGTCGTCCGGCAGGATGCCGCCCTCCACGTACGAGGGGAGAAAGCGCCCCGCGTCGTCGCGCGACAGGCCGAAGGTGGTCTGCGTGAGGTCGTTGGTGCCGAAGGAAAAAAACTGCGCGTGCGCGGCGATGCGGTCCGCGGTGAGCGCGGCGCGCGGCAGCTCGATCATCGTCCCCACCAGGTAGTCCACCCGCGCGTCGCACTGAAAAAAGATCTCCTCCGCCACGTGGTCCACGATCTCGCGCTGGCGCCGCAGCTCCTCGGCCGTGCTGACCAGCGGGATCATGATCTCCGGGCAGACGCGCACGCCCTCCTTCTGCACGTTGACGGCGGCCTCGAAGATGGCCTGCGCCTGCATCCAGGTGATGTCGGGATGGCTGATCCCCAGGCGGCAGCCGCGGTGGCCCAGCATGGGGTTGGCCTCGTGGTGCGCCTCAACGCGGGCCCGCAGCTTGTCGGGGTTCTGCTTGAGCTTGCGCGCCAGGTCCTTGATCTCGGCCATGCCGTGCGGCAGGAACTCGTGCAGCGGCGGGTCCAGCAGGCGGATGGTGACGGGCAGGCCGTCCATCGCCCGGAAGATCCCCTCGAAGTCCGCGCGCTGCATGGGCAGCAGCTTGGCCACGGCGATGGCCCGCGCGGCGCCGTTCTCCGCCAGGATCATCTCCCGCACCGCGTCGATGCGGTCGCCCTCGAAGAACATGTGCTCCGTTCGGCACAGCCCGATCCCCTCCGCGCCGAAGCGCCGCGCGACGGCGCTGTCGTGCGGCGTGTCGGCGTTGGTGCGCACGCGCAGGGTGCGGGCGGCGTCGGCCCACTCCATCAGCCGACGAAAGTCGTCCGTGGGCTCCGGCTCCACCGTGGGCACCTTGCCCAGGATCACCCGCCCCGTGCTGCCGTCCAGGGTGATCCAGTCGCCCTCGTGCACCACCACGTCGCCGACGGAAAAGCGGCGGCGCCCCTCGTCCATCACCAGCTCGCCCGCGCCGGCCACGCAGCACTTGCCCATCCCGCGCGCCACCACGGCCGCGTGCGACGTCATCCCCCCGCGGCCGGTGAGGATGCCCTGCGACGCCACCATCCCGTGAAAGTCCTCCGGCGACGTCTCGCGGCGGACGAGGATCACCGGCTCGTGCGGCCCGCGCTCCGCCGCCTCGTCGGGGTTGAAGACCACCTGGCCGGATGCCGCGCCGGGGGAGGCGGGGAGCGCCGTGGTCAGCACGTGCACGCTGGCGTCCGGGTCCACCATGGGGTGGAGGAGCTGGTCCAGCTGCTCCGGCTCCACCCGCAGCACCGCCTCGTCCGTCGTGATCAGCCCTTCGTCCACCATCTCCACGGCGATGCGGACGGCGGCGCGGCCCGTGCGCTTGGCGCTGCGCGTCTGCAGGAGGTACAGGTGGCCCTTCTCCACCGTGAACTCCAGGTCCTGCGCGTCGCGGTAGTGATCCTCCAGCAGCCGCGCCGCCTCCAGGAACTCCTCGTACGCGCCGGGGAGCGCCTTCGCCATCCCGTCGATGTGCAGCGGGTCGCGGATGCCGGCGACGACGTCCTCGCCCTGCGCGTTCACCAGGAACTCGCCGTACAGCCGCTTCTCCCCCGTGGACGGGTCGCGGGTGAACGCCACACCCGTCCCCGAATCGTCGCCCATGTTGCCGAACACCATGGAGCAGACGCTGACCGCCGTGCCCAGGTCGTCGCTGATGTTGTTGATGCGGCGATATGCGCGGGCCCGCGGCGTTTCCCACGAGTTGAAGACGGCGTGGATGGCGCCCCACAGCTGGTCCTGCGGATCCTCCGGAAAGTCGCTCCCCGTCTTTTCGAGGACCAGCGCCTTGAACTCCGCCGTCAGCGCGCGCAGATCGTCGGCGGAGAGCTCCGTGTCTTCGCGGACGCCGCGGGCGTGCTTGCGCGCCTCCAGCAGCCGCTCGAACGCGTCCGCGTGCACGCCCAGGACGACGTCCGCGTACATCTGCACGAAGCGCCGGTAGCTGTCGAAGGCGAAGCGCGCGTCGCCGCTCTCGGCGGCCATGGCCTCCGCGGTCGTCTCGTTCAGCCCCAGGTTGAGAATGGTGTCCATCATCCCCGGCATGCTGAACGCCGCGCCGCTGCGCACCGACACCAGCAGCGGCGACGCGCCCCCGCCGAACGTCTTTTTGGTCGCCGTCTCCAGCCGCTCCAGCGCGGACTGCACCTGCTCGCGCAGCCCGTTCGGATACGTTCCGGCGCGCAGGTACAGGCGACAGACCTCCGTGGTGATGGTAAAGCCGGGGGGCACGGGAACGCCGATGCGGGCCATCTCGGCCAGTCCGGCGCCCTTGCCGCCCAGCAGGTCCTTCATGTCCTTGCTGCCCTCGGTCTGTCCCGCGCCAAAGAAATAGACGTACCGCTCGGCCATGTGTGCTTCGCTGGGCTGTGGTGTTTCGGGCGTTTGATGCGGTGGATCGGCAGGGCCGGCCCCATGGCAATATTGGTTCCGGTGCGGGGCGAGGGATAGGGCGGGGTGGGTGAACGGGTGTGAGGGTGTGAGGGTGTGAGGGTGTGAGGGTGAACGGGTGAACGGGTGAACGGGTGAACGGGTGAACGGGTGAACGGGTGAACGGGTGCGTCGAGGATAGGGGAGGAGAGATGATCAGGTCCGTGCCGCGTCACGAGGTAAAGTCCACGGCTGGAACGGCAGAAGCCCCGCCAGGGGTAGTGGAGCTGCCCGGCGGGGCTTCGACATCTTGGGCTTCTGTGCGATGGTGGGTCACGCCGGGTGCGGACCACGGGAGCAGGTGAAGCCCCGTTTTGCGAGGAACGAGCAAAGACGGGGCTTATGGCAGCTATAGCCGCGGGCTTTAGCCCGTGGTCACGGGGGCACGCGCCGGGTCTGCCGACGGCGTGAGGACGTTGTAGCGCGCGGCGAGCCGGTCGCGGACCTCGCGAAAGACGGCCAGGTTGCGCATCAGGTCGCCGCGCCACAGCTCGATCGTCGCCAGCGGATACCAGTTGCACCCGCCGGCGCCCTCGGGACGATGGTCGATCTCGAACACGAACTCGCTCCCCGCGCCATCCGGGTGCCGGCGCAGCTCCTCGACGAACAGCCCGTGCAGCTCTCCCCTGTCCAGCACCTCGCGCATGGGGCCCCCCGATCGATTGTCCGGCAGGGCCGCGGACGCCGCCCCAACCCCGACATGATACAAACCTTGTACATCCACCGCAATGCAGGGGGATCCCCGTACGCCCTTTCGTCAGATTCCCGCGTGCGCACGTAACGCGTGATGGTAAGGGCGCCCGCGGAGCCGCGGTCGTTCGCCGTGGCCGCCCGGCCTGAGCATCGCCCACATCCACCAGACCCGCCCCGGCCGGTTGACCAAGTTCAAGGGAACGGATAGCTTTACACGTTTCTGCGCGCGCCGGACCCCCGGCGTGCGCGCGTCTTTGTTTTCCGCTGATCCCGGGGCGGCACCGCCGCCTCTTTCCCCAGCACACCCCGAGGGACCCGCATGGCATCGTCCACCGTCGCCCGTTCGCGCCGCCCCCAGAGCAAGCTCGATTCCGACGACGCACTGGCCCTTCGCGCCGCCGAGCTTTCCGCGTGGGCACGCCGCAACGCACGCATGATCATCGCGATCGCCGCGGTGGCGCTGGTGGTGGTGGGCGGGCTGGTGGTGTGGAAGTACCAGCAGGCGCAGCAGCGCGCCGCAGCAGGCGAGCGGCTGCTCGCCCTGAGCGCCAACCCGGCCACGCTTACCGCCGCCGGCACGCGCGAGCTGGAGACCTACATCCGCCAGTACGACGGCACGCCGGAGGCCGACGAGGCCCGCCTGATGCTGGCGCAGTCGCTGCTGGACCAGGGCCAGCCCGCCAAGGCCATTCCCCACCTGAACAAGGTGGCGGACGGCGGCTCGCGCCTGGCCTCGCAGGCGTACATGATGCTGGGCGCCACGCACGCCCAGGCCGGCGACCGCGCCAAGGCCATCCAGGCCTTCCAGCAGGCGGCCGACAAGGCCACCATGCAGTACCAGAAGTTCGAGGCCATGGGCCAGGCGGCCGTGCAGCAGGAAGCCGGCGGCAACTACAAGGCGGCCGCCGACATCTACCGCGCGCTGCTGGCGGAGAGCGAAAAGGGCTCGCAGCAGGCCACCATCATCGAGATGCGGCTGACCGAGGCGCTGGCCCGGGCCGGCGGCCGCTGAGCCTTCTCGCCGCCGCCACGGTGGCCATCGCCGCCCCGTTGGGGCTGATCGAGATCCCGTATCCCCGGATGGACCCCGTCGCCCTGCAGCTGCCGGGCGGCCTGGCCATCCGGTGGTACGGGATCGGCTTCATGGTGGCCTTCGGCGCGGGCTACTACATCCTCAAGCGCCTGGCCCGCCGCGGCTTTCTCCCCATGCCCGCCGACAAGGTGGGCGACCTGCTCTTCGCCCTCATCGTGGGCGTGATCCTGGGCGGGCGGGTGGGCTACATCCTCTTCTACGACTTCGCCAGCTTCGCCGCCAACCCGGCGCGCATCATCCGCATCTGGGAGGGCGGGCTGGCCTTTCACGGCGGGCTGGCGGGCGCCATCGCCGGCGGATGGTGGTACGCCCGCAAGCACGGCGTCCCCTTCCTGCGCGTGGGCGACAGCATCACGCTGGGCGTGGGGCCGGGGATCCTGGCCGTGCGCATCGCCAACTTCATCAACGGCGAGCTGTTTGGCCGGGTGACGACGGACGCGGTGCCGTGGGCCATGCGCTTTCCCACCGACCCCGTCGCCATGCGCCTCACCGGCGCGGAGAGCGGCCGGTCCATGCGCGAGCGGGAGCTGCTGATCGAGCGGGCGTACGATACGGGGCTCTGGGACCAGGTCCGCACGCAGGTGCCGCTGCGCCACCCCTCGCAATTGTACGAGGGGCTGGCGGAGGGCGTGCTGCTGGGGCTGGTGATGTGGGCGCTGTACGCGTACACCCGGCGCCGCGGGCGCATCCTGGCCCCGGGGACGTACGGCGGCGTGTTCATGCTGGGCTACGGCATCCTGCGCTCCATCATGGAGCTCTTTCGCCAGCCGGACGCGCAGTTCACCGACGCGGGCGATCCGGTCGGCACCGTGCTGGGCCCGCTGACCATGGGGCAGACGCTCAGCCTGGTGATGATCGCCGTCGGCATCTGGCTCATCGTCCGCGGCATCCGCATCGGCGCCGCGCCGCCCGCGGAGCCGGTCGCGGCGGAAGAAGTGCCGAGTACCTAGTACCAGGTACCGAACCCGCTGCCGGTTGTCTGGTACTTGATTCTCGGCACTCGGCACTCGGCACTAGGCACTAGGCACTCGTACCTCGGCACTAGGCACTCGTACCTCGGCACTTCTCCCTCATGGGCGCCGGACACAATCACCACCACGGTCATTCGCACGGGCACGCCCACTCCCACGCCCACGGTGCCGCGCGCAACCGTCGGCGGCTGGCGTGGACGCTGGGGCTGGCGGCCGTGTACATGGTCGCGGAGCTGGTCGGCGGGCTGATGAGCAACTCGCTGGCGCTGCTGGCGGACGCGGGGCACATGCTCAGCGACGTCGGCGCGCTGGCGCTCTCCCTCTTCGCGCTGTGGATGGCGCAGAAGCCGGCCACGCCCCGCCACACCTACGGCTACTACCGCACCGAGATCCTGGCCGCGCTGGCCAACGCCGCCACGCTCATCGCCATCTCGCTCTTCATCTTCATCGAGGCATTCCAGCGCTTTCGGCATCCGGAGCCGGTGATGGGGCTCACGGTGATGTGGATCGCCGCCGGCGGGCTGGCGGTGAACCTGATCGGCCTGCTCGTCCTGCACGGCGGCAAGGACGACAGCCTGAACATCCGCGGCGCCTGGCTGCACATGCTGACCGACGCGCTGGGCAGCGTGGGCGCCATCCTGGGCGGCGCGGCGGTGTGGATGATGGGGTGGCGCTGGGCGGATCCTGCCGTCTCCATCGCCATCGCCGTGCTGGTGCTGTACTCGTCGTGGCACCTGCTGCGCGAGAGCGTGGGCGTGCTGCTGGAGGGTACCCCTCCGCACATCGACCCCGAGGCGGTTCGCGCGGCCATGCAGCGGGTGCAGGGGGTGGAGGAGGTGCACGACCTGCACGTGTGGACCATCACCAGCGGCCTGGACGCCCTTAGCGCGCACGTCGTCGTGGGCGAGCGCGCCCTGCGCCGCGAGTCCGGCGAGATCCTGGCGGACCTGCACTGCCTGCTTCACGACGAGTTCCACCTGCACCACCTGACCATCCAGATCGAGCCGCGCGACTTCGAGGAACAGCGCTGCGTCCCCCTCGCCGGCTCCTGAAGCGCGGCAGGCGGCGAACGAAACGAGGGCGGATCCCGGCGACGGGGATCCGCCCTCTCTTTCTGTGTTCCTGCTCCCAATCCGGGAACCACCTGTCATTCTGAAAGTTTTTTTCATCCGGGTAAACGCCCTCTCCCACGCAGTTTGTGGGAGAGGGCAGGCGAGGAACGAGCCGGGTGAGGGCCCGGGCATGACGCGTCGGCTGGATCGCGATAACCGCTCTCATGCCTTGGCGATGGCGCACAGGGAGCGTGTGCGGATCGGGAGCACACATTTACGGTGGGGTGGGTGCACGCTGGCGGGCAGGTGTAACGTTTTAATGTAACGTCCTGAAAGGATTGACGTTACGACGATTCGGAGGTATTCTGTTCCCGGATCGCGTAACAGCTTCCGCCACCTGCCGGCGGCGTTTCCCGGTCATTCCGGCTCGCTCTTTATCCCTTCCAGTCTGGAGACCCACCATGGCAAATCCGCTCACCCTCCTCATGCCTGTCATCCCCGGCACGAGCCCGCTGGAGATCG
>DASTVC010000310.1:0-14484 GCA_035759295.1 Longimicrobium sp.
TCGTAGGATAGTTCTGGAAAATCGGCCACCGTCGCGAGGGGCGGCGTAGGGCAGACTCCATCGCGCTCCGGACAGAGATCCTTCGGTCGGCGCACGGGCTGGTACGCGATTCCGCGGGTGTCGAGCGGGCGCCTCGCTCAGAATGACACGTGGGGGCAGAATGCCTGAACCCCAACCGGAACGATGCTCGGCAACCCGGTATCAACGCGGGGACCATCCGCGAGAGCGTCACAGCCGAACGCACGAAGGCCCGCGGATCGCTCCGCGGGCCTTCGCCACTTCGGTACCGTCCCGTCGCGTCAGACGGTGAACGAGCTGCCGCAGCCGCAGCCGCCGCTGGCGTTCGGGTTGTTGAACGTGAAGCCCGAGCCCTGGAAGGTCGACACGTAGTCGATCTCCGTGCCGTTCAGGTACTGCAGGCTGAAGGGGTCCACGAACAGGCGAATGCCTTCGGACTCCAGGATCATGTCATCCTCACCGGGCTCGTCCTCGATGTTGAGCCCGTACTGAAAGCCCGAGCACCCGCCCGGAAGCACGCCCACGCGAAGGCCGGCCTGCTCGGCGGCGCCCTGCTCCTCGATGTACCGGCGCACCTCGGTGGCCGCCGTCGCCGTAAGCAGCACGGGGGTGGCCGGGGCTTCGGTCTGGATGGTCGCGGTCTCTGCCTGCATGTTCTCCCCCGTTCTCAGGGTGTAAGCGCCAGGTCGCGCATCTTGGTATCGTACAACGACTTATCTACCCGTTCCCAACCTGCAGGTTTCGCGCCGCATGGTGGTTGGAACAGGGGTTCCGATCCAAGATAATCAACCGCGCAAGTCCTGCCTAGCTCTCTCTCGCCGGCACGATATAATCCACGGCCTGCGCCACGGAGCGGACGGGCCGGACGAAGGGCATTCCCGCGGTTGCCGCGGCCTCCGTCTCGGGGCTGCAGACCAGGAACCCGCGCGCGCCGAACCGCCCCGCCGCCTCCACGTCGCGCCGCCGGTCGCCAATCCACCACGAGCGCGCCAGGTCCACGCCGTGCTCGCGGGCGGCGCGCAGAAACATCCCCGCGCCCGGCTTGCGGTCCGCATCCGGGCCGCCGTCCTCCGAGTCCGGGCTGTGGTACTCCGCGTCCAGCCGCGCCCCGTACCGCGCCAGCTCGCGGACCAGCCGCGCGTGCACCGCATCGTACTGTGCCTCGCTGAAGTAGCCGCGCCCGATCCCCGACTGGTTCGTCGCCAGCACGGTGACGAACCCCGCCGCGTTCAGCCGCGCCACCGCCTCGCCCGCCCCCGGCAGCAGCTCGACGCCATCCGGATCGGCGAGATAGTGCCGGTCCACGATCAGCGTCCCGTCGCGATCCAGGAAGACGGCGGGGCGGAGGGAACCGTCCGTGTTCATCGGTGCAAACACGTGCGCAGCAGCTTGTCGTGCAGCAGGACCTGTCCGTCGCAGACCTGGCGCAGCCGGTCGGTGTGTGCCTGGGATGGAAAGTGGCACCAGATCACCTTGCGCCCAGTGGCCTGCACGGCCTGGATCGCACGCACGTAGTCCGTATCGCCCGCTACGAGCATGGCTACATCGTAGCGGTCCGTGTGCGCTCCGGCCACCATATCGCACGCGAGGTTCACGTCCGTCTCCTTCTCGACATGGTAGCCGTGCGCAGATACCTCACCGCACTTTGGACACCGGACGTTCTCGCGGCGCGGCTCGTTCCTGCCCAGCACGAGATCCACCGAAGGGCTCCCCCGCAACCGCTCGAAAAAGCGCTGCTGACCGGGATACGCGGTGGAGCGCCAGTCCGGCAGCGGCGAAGCGTAGTAACGCATTTTGATCAGGACATGTCCTTTCGCCAGTTGCCGTGCCAGGCGGGGAAGGTCCAGGTTGCGGACGCCCGCGTCCAACTGGGCGATGCGGAAATTCGTTCCATCGACGAAAATCTCGAGGCGAGGCTCGCGTGCCGTTTCGCCCATGAGCAACCTTCCGCGCGAAGAAGGATCAGGAAAAATAACGAGGGGTTGTGCACAATGTGCACAACCCCCCGGAGCTACGTACCCGGTACCCCGAAGGGAGCGGGTGATCCTTGTTCGCGCAGCGAAATCTACATCGCGGGCGCAGCGTGTCAAGCCCTTGCGGGCGCTTTGTTCACTTCACCCCGCCGTGATGTTGAAGCCGGCGTCGACGTACATGGTCTCGCCGGTGATGCCGGTGGAGAGGTCGCTGGCCAGGAACAGGCAGGTGCGGCCCACCTCCTCCGTCTCGACCGTGCGCTTGAGGGGCGAGCGCTCGGCGGTGATGCGCATCAGGTCGCGGAAGTGCGCCACGCCGCGCGCTGCCAGCGTGTTGATGGCGCCGGCGGAGACCGCGTTGACGCGGATGTTCTTCGAACCCAGGTCCACGGCCAGGTAGCGCACGCACGCCTCCAGCGACGCCTTGGCCACGCCCATCACGTTGTAGCCCGGCACCGCCTTCTGCGAGCCGTAGTACGTCATGGTGACGATGCTTCCGCCCTCGGTCATCAGCGGCGCGGCGGCGCGGCTGAGGGCCACCAGCGAATACGCGCTGATGTCCTGCGCCACGAGGAAGTCCTCGCGCGCCGTCTCGATGAACGGGTTGGCCATCGCCGGCTTGGGCGCGAACGCCACGGAGTGGAGCACAAAGTCCAGCCGCCCCCACGATTCGCGGATGGAATCGAACACGGACGCGATCTGCGCGTCGTCGCGCACGTCCAGGTCGTACAGCGGCACCTCGCCCAGGTCAGAGACCGTGCGGGTGACGCGGTCGCGCATGATCTCGCCCTGGTAGGTAAAGGCGAGCTCCATCCCGGCGGCGCGCAGCGCCAGCGCGCACCCCCAGGCGATGGAGTTCTGGTTGGCGACGCCGACGATGAGGCCCTTCTTACCCGCCAGCAGACCGGCGAGCGGCGAGTTCTCGGACATGGTCTCCGTTCGCTGCGTTGGATTCTCAGTTGCTTCGTGGACCGGACTTCGACTGCTACGGCTCAACCACTTCCACTGCTCGACTGCACGATCCGGGCGTGATCCATCTCAACCCCCGCGCCGCGTCCCCGCCGGCAGCGCCATCGCCCGCTGAGGAGGCGTGCCGGGCGCGGGCGGCGGCGGCGTGGGCGCAGGTGCCGGCGGCTGGGCGCCGGGTGCGGGGCGGCGCCGGACGACGGTGCTGTCCCCTGCGGCGTCCGCGCTGTCGGCGGGCGCGGCGGCGGAATCGGCGGGTGACGGGCGCGGCGGCGGCGCGGGACGCGGGGTGCGCAGCGGCACCTCGCCGCCGCCCACCAGCCCGTTGATGTTCTGCACGTCGCGCACGCGCACCGTGTAGATGGTGTCCGGCAGCAGCGGCGCCGAGGGGCGCGCGAACAGCGACTGCGCCGGCAGCGGCCCGCGCGGCAGCGAATCCGCCCGCGCGGAGTCGCGGGCCGGGCCCGGCCGGGGCTGCTGCTGCGCGGGGGCCGCCGCGGGGACGGAGTCGGCGTCCGCCGTGTCGCGGGCCTGCGGCGGCGCGCCCACGCGCACCTCCGCCAGCGCCACCGCCGCGCCGTCCGGCCCGATCACCTCCACCTTGCCGGCCAGCGGCTGCTCCGGCTCCAGGTAGTCGTCGAAGCGGATCTCCACCCAGCCGTTGGTGATCCGCGCCGAGCCCGGCCGCGGCGGCGTGGTGTCGGGCATCAGTATGGCCAGGGTGGCTGTCGCCGTATCGCCCACCGCCAGGGTGAGCGCCGCCGAGTCGCGCGGCTCGAACGGGTCCACGCGGTGGTTGCGGTTGTTGTCGCGGTACGCCACCACCCGGTACGCTCCCTCCGGGACCTGCCGGAAGGTGAAGTGCCCGGAGCTGTCCGCCAGGGTGGAATAGACCAGCGAGTCGCTCAGCCGCGTGGCATCCACCCGCGCCTGCACGGACCCCAGGCCGGTAACGCGCTCGGTGACCGTTCCCGTGGCGCGGGTGTCGGGGATGGCGGGGCCGGTGGAAAAGACCAGGCGGATGGGCTCCGTCCGGCGGTTGTTGAAGCGGTCCTGCAGCCCCGCCGCCACCTCCACCTGGTAGATGATCCCCGTTTGCCACCCGCGCCGCGGCCGCACCCGGAGCTCCGCCCCCTCCTTGTCCACCGCCACGGGCCCCAGCCGGGGGCTGAGCGTGACCGCGTCCTCCACCCCCTCTTCCGACAGCCCCTCGTCGAAGACGAAGGTCACGGGGCCGATCCACCGGTCCAGCACCGCGTTGGTGTCCGGGCGCACGGTGACCAGCACGGGGGCGATGCTGTCCACCGGGCCGCCCTTGGGCGCCTCGATGTGCGCGCACCCCGGCGCCCCGGCCAGCGCGGCCGCGGCGAGCAGCGCCGCCCCGATGGACGCCAGCCGACCGATCAAGCCGCGCCCTCCAGCGAAGCCAGCTTTTCAGCCAGCTTGCCGCGCTGCTCACGCAGCGAGGCCAGCTTGTCGCGCTCGTACGCCACCACGTTCTCCGGCGCGCGGGAGACGAAGCTCTCGTTGGCCAGCTTCTTTTCCGTCCCGCCGATCTGGCCGTCCAGGCGACCCATCTCGTCGCGCAGGCGGGCGCGCTCGCGGTCCAGGTCGATCACGCCGGCCAGCGGCACGAACAGCTCCGTCCCCGAGCGCAGCACGGCGCTGGCGCCCACCTCGCCGTTGCCGGAGCCGAAGCTGAGCTCCTCCACCCGCGCCATGTCGCGCAGGGCGCGGCGGCTGGCCTCCAGCGTGGCCCGCACCGCGTCCGACGCGGCGACGCGCAGCGGGACGCGGGCGGCCGGCTGGATGCCGTACTCGCCGCGCAGCGTGCGCACGGCGCCGATCACCGCCTGCAGCTCCTCGATGGCCCGCTCGGCCGCCTCATCCTCCCACTCCGGGCGCGGCTCCGGCCAGCGCGCCACGATCAGCGACGCCTCGGCGTCCGCGGCGCGGGGCAGCTTCTGCCACACCGCCTCGGTGATGAAGGGCATCACGGGATGGAGAATCCGCATGGCCCCGTCCAGCGCCTGGGCCAGCGTGGCCTGCGCCGCGCGGCGGCTCTCCTCGCCCATGTCGCCGCGCAGCCGCGGCTTCACCAGCTCCAGGTACCAGTCCGCCAGCTCGCCCCAGAAGAACTCGTATCCGCGCAGCGCGCACTCCTGCAGGCGGAACTTCTCGAACGCGTCCGTCACCTCGCGCGCGGCCTTGGAAAGACGCGAGAGGATCCACCGGTCCATCGGCTCCAGGTGCTCGCGCACCTCGTCGACGGAGACGCGCGGCCCGTCGCCCAGGTTCATCAGGGCGAAGCGGCCGGCGTTCCACAGCTTGTTGGCGAAGTTGCGGCCGGGGCCGAACGCCTCTTCCAGGTTCTCGTAGTTCAGGTACTGGTCCGTGGCCGCGCCGCTGCCGCTGATCACGGTGTAGCGCATGGCATCGGCCCCGAACCGCTCCTTGACGATCAGCGGGTCGATGCCGTTCCCCAGCGACTTCGACATCTTCCGGCCCAGGTGGTCGCGCACCGTCCCCGTCAGGTAGACGTCGCGGAACGGCAGCGCGCCGCGGAACTCGATCCCCGCCATCACCATCCGCGCGACCCAGAAGAACAGGATCTCGGGCGCGGTCACCAGCGTGTGGCCGGGATAGAACGCCTTGAGATCGGGCGCATCCTCGTTCGGCCACCCCATGGTGCTGAACGGCCACAGCCACGAGCTGAACCAGGTGTCCAGCACGTCCGGATCCTGCTCCAGCGCCGTACCGCCGCACTTCGGGCAGCTCGTGGGATCCTCCCGCGCGACGATGGTCTCGCCGCATCCGTCCGCCCGGCAGTACCAGACGGGGATGCGGTGGCCCCACCACAGCTGGCGGCTGATGCACCAGTCCCGGATGTTCTCCATCCAGTGCTCGTACACCTTGCCGAACCGCTCGGGATGGAAGCGCAGCTCGCCGTCCCGCCACGCCTGCAGCGCCGGCTCGGCCAGCGGCTTCATCGACACGAACCACTGCTCGCTCAGCCGCGGCTCCACCACCGTGTCGCAGCGGTAGCAGTGCGGGATGGCGTGGGTGTGGTCCTCCACCTTTTCCAGCAGCCCCAGCTCGTCGAACGCCGCGACCACGGCGCGGCGCGCCTCGCTGCGGTCCATCCCCCGGAACGGCTCGGGCACCTCGTCGTTCATCGACGCTTCGGGCGTCATCACGTTCAGCGCGGGGAGGCCCGTGCGCTGGGCGACGTCGAAGTCGTTGGGATCGTGCGCGGGCGTCATCTTCACCGCGCCCGAGCCGAACTCCGGGTCCACGTACGTGTCGGCCACGATGGGAATCCGCCGCCCCGCCAGCGGCAGGTCGATCTCCCTGCCCACGATGGCGGCGTACCGCTCATCCTCCGGATGCACGGCCACGCCGGTGTCGCCCAGCATGGTCTCGGGCCGCGTGGTGGCGACGACGAGGTAGGGGCGGCCGTCCGGCAGCCGCGGCAGGCCGGGCGCGTCCACGCCCTCCGCCAGCGGGTAGCGCAGGTGCCACAGCTTGCCGGGGTGCTCCGCGGGCTCCGCCTCTTCGTCCGAAAGCGCGGTCAGGCAGCGCGGGCACCAGTTGATGATGCGGTTGCCGCGGTAGACCAGCCCCTTTTCGTGCAGCCGGACGAACACCTCGCGCACGGCCGTGGACAGCTCGGGATCGAGCGTGAAGCGCGTACGGCTCCAGTCCAGCGAGCAGCCGATGGCGCGCAGCTGCTCCAGGATCTTGCCGCCCGTCTCGTGTACGAACTCCCACACGCGCTCCACGAACGCCTCGCGCCCCACGTCGTAGCGCGTCTTGCCCTCTTTCGCGAGGATGCGCTCGACGACGTTCTGCGTGGCGATGCCGGCGTGGTCCGTCCCGGGGAGCCAGAGCGCCTCACGCCCCTGCATGCGGCGCCAGCGGACCAGCACGTCCTGGATGGTGTTGTTCAGCCCGTGCCCCATGTGCAGCACGGCCGTCACGTTGGGCGGGGGGATGACGATGACGTACGGCTCGCGCCCGCTGTCCGGGTTCGCGCGAAAGTACCCCTGCTCTTCCCACCAGCGGTAGAGCGGGTCTTCGTTTTCCTGCGGGCTGTACTGCGGCGGAAGCGGCTCTGCCATCCCTCTATCGTCTCCATACACGGCTTGATCCAGAAGCGCGGAACCTACCCCAAGCTACAAGGTCGGTCAAGCCGAATTGGGGACGGATGGGAATGCCGTGGAAACGGATGCATGCGATCGATGGAAGCGGCGGGCCGGAAGCGGGGTGGCCGACGGTGAGGAAGGACTGCCGGGGGAGAATTCCGTCCCACCGTGCCGACTAGGTATCGGGCGCCACGCCGCGCCCGTCTCTTCCGTAGCGGGCCATCCCCTTCCATACCGCCGTCCACAGGAGGTTCCATGCCCACGATCATGATCCGCCCGGTTTGTGTCGTCCTTGCCGCCGGCTGCCTGGCGGCCACGCCGCTTTCGGCGCAGCTCGGCTTTCTGGGCCGGGTGCGCCAGGGAATCGACCGGGTAACGGGGACGGTTCAGGAAGCGCGCGACGTGATGTGCGAAGTGCAGCGCGCGTGCGGCACGGTCCAGAGGGCCGAGCACTTTGCTCCCGCGAGCTACGAGAGCGTGGCCGTAACCACCTTTGATGGAACGCACGCGTTTGTACTGGACGGCGCGCTGGGGCAGGTCCGCGACGCGTTCGAGGGCACCCTGGTGCGCGGGGGCTTTCTGCTGGCGGCGAACTCCAACCCGCAGGGCGTCGAGGAGCTGGCGGCGCGGGGTGAGGGAAACTGGAGCCAGGAGGCGCTGGCGCAGCTGCGCCAGTTCATCAACGGGGTCGACGCCGTCATCGTGGTGCACATCCGGCGGCTCGACGTGGGCCGCTGCGAGACGGCGGACGGGTCGAGAGGGCACCAGGCCACCGTTCACCTGGCCGTCCGCTGGCTGAACGCGGACGCGGGCGACGTGCCGTGGGTGGCAACACACCGGGCGACCACCTGCGCATCGGACCTGAACACCGCGGCCACGCAGGCACTGCAGTCGGCCGCCGCCCAGCTGGCCGCTTCGCTCCCCCTGCACACCGCGGCACCGTGACGGCGGCCGCTCACCACCGGCCCTCCGCGCGACGCGGATGGACGACGCTCCTCGCCGCGCTGGCCGCCCTGCTCTGGACGGCGGCGGATGCATCCGCGGCGGCGGCACAGCGCCCCACGTGCGCCCAGCGGCTGCAGCCGCAACCCGGAGACACGGGATACCGCAGCCGCGACCAACGGTGCGAGGGAATGTACGTGGGGCTGCAGAGCGGTTCGCGGAGCGTCCAGGTGATCTCCCTCGTAAGGGGTCGGCTGCGCTACGACCTTCCCGCCGCACCGGACCGTCCCGGGGGAGACCGGCTGCTCCTGGTGCACGTCCCCCACCTGCCGCCCGAGTCCGGGGCGCGGGCGAAGGTCGCCGTCCTGGGTACCACCCGGGAGTCAAACCTGAACTGGGCCCTCGATGCCACGGTCCCCGAAGGAGACGTCCTGCGGTGGAACCTGGACGACGTGATCGTTCCGCAGCGGCTCGCCAGCGGGCGCGTCGGGATCGCGGGGCAGGCCGGGGAGGAGGGAGCAGAGGAAGGCGGAGGCGTCTACGTCCCCGTGGCGGTGCGCGGGCAGGCCGGGGCGCCGGTTCGCGAAGACTCCACCGAGCTCGTGGTGCGGATCGCGGTCGCCGCGGGGGTGCGCTGGAGCACGCCGGAGATGAGCACGATGCAGGACGCGGAGCGGCTGAACGTGGACGGCTACTTCCGCATCATCCTTCCCCCCGCCGCCGCCCGCGGGGAGCAGCGGGTCACCCTGCGCTGGCGTGTACGCGGAGAGCCCGGCTGGAAGACCCCGGAGCAGCTGCGCATCTACCGCTGGGAGTGAAACGGCACGCGGGGCACGCTTCCCTTCAATGGAGATCTCCTCGATGCGCCGTACGGACACATGCGCGACCAAAGCAGGACCGCCGCCGCCCCAGGGCCGGGAACTCCGGATTCAGCCGCCCGCCCGCCACCGGATTCCCCTCTTTCCGGGCGTGCTGGTGGTGCTGCTGGGCGCCCTGCTGATGGCGGCGCGGACGCCGATGTGGGGGAGCCCGGTGGTGGAGCTGGACGTAAGCTCGGAGGCCCTGCGGTTCGTGGTGGACGGCAACCTGGACCTGGTGGGCCGCTCCCATGAAGCGGACCGGCCGGGCGCCACCGGCGTCCCCCTGGCCACGCCGTGGATCTACCTGCGCGGCGTGCGGGTCGTGACCCCGGAGGGCGAGGAGGTGGAGGTGCCGGAAGACCGTGCCGTCCTCGCGTCGGAGCTGCAGCAGCTGGCCGTATCCCGGGACTGCGCGGTCAACATCACGACCTTTCCGGATGGATACGTCCGGCTGGCGATCTCGCGCACCCGCGCGGACAGCGCAAGCGCCTGCAGCGTACGGGGCACCGCGTGGTCGGACCCGACCCGGAGCGGGCCGGACTCGCTGGGCCTGGCGCCGCTGCTGGAGAACGTGCCCGCCTCCGGGCGGCTGGAGATCCGCGCGCGGCCGGGGTGGAACCAGCCGGCGGTCCTCCAGGTGCACCCGGCCCGGCCGCTGCGGATCTCCCGGATTCCCGTGTCACGGCTTTCGTTCGAAACGCTGGACCGGGGCCGGTATCCGGAAAGCTCCATCCTGAACGGCACCCTCGGCTTTCCGGGCCAGCGCACCTCCCCGATCGCCCTGGGAATGAGCGACACCCTGAGCCTGGACCAGCCGCGCGGAACGATCGTCGACCTGACGATCGGCGGGAGCGTGCGCTCGAGGTTCTCCGGAACGGCCTCGGCGGCACGCACCCCGTCTCGCGGCTCCATCAAGCCCACCCTGCTCGACCAGGTGCAATCCTCCCCGCTGCTCCTCGCCATCGGCGCCATCGTATCTCTGCTGGCCGGCCTGGCCGACCTTACCCACCTGATGGGACGTCGGGAATGAGCATCCCCCCGTGGACGCGCCGCGTGGCCCGGGCGTTCGTCCCGGTTCTTTTCCTCTCCGGCGGCCGGCTCGCCGGGCAGGAAGCCGCGGAGCCGTATCTTCAATCCGTCCGCGCCAACGCCGTCCGCGTCCGCGCCGGCGCGGCAACGGGATTCGGGTTCATCGTGGGACTGGGGGAGCGGACGCTTCTGATCGCCACCGCCGAGCACACGCTGGACAATGCCAACGGCCCACCGCAGGTCTGCTTCATGGAACGTCCGGACCCCTGCGCCGAGGGAAAGGTCGTCTACGTGGACGACCCCCGCGCGCCGGGGGACCCGGACCTGGACCTGGCGCTGATCGAGGTGGGCTACCCGGACCGCCTTCCGTGGCGCCCGGACGTGATGGGCGCGGCGCCCATGACGGGGCAGCCCGCCTGGTTCATCGGCCGGAACGAAGAGTGGTACGTGCCTCCCGTACCGGGACGCATCGTCGCGTCCGACCCGCGCGCGGGATCGGTGCGGTACACGGGCCTGTCCGTGGCCCAGGGCGTTTCGGGCGCACCGATCCTGGTTCCCGGCGGCATCGTCGGCATGCACCGGGAATCGGCGGGCGACGACGCGTCCGAAGGCGTGCTGCTGAGCGTCATCCGCAACCGCGTCGAAGAGCGGCTGGGGCGCCAGTGGATCCTGGTCCCGCGGCGGGCGTGTGGAGCGCAGGGGGCGCAGGCGGGCATCCTGGCGAACCGGTGGGTGATCGTGCGGTTTTCCTGGCGCCGCGCCGCACCGGCGATGGAGGCCATGGCCCGCCTGCGGTGCGCCGGCGCGCTCCCCTTGCCCAGCCCGCTGTGGGAATCGGCCGGGGGCGAGCGGGAGATCGTGTACCGGAACGGAGACCTGCGCTCCGCCCGGCTTCTCCAGACGCTGCTTACGCCGCTGGGCCGAATCGAAACCCGGATCGGAACCCCTGAAGGAGAGCTGGAGATCGTTCTCCCCTGAGTCGCCCACCAGACAAGCCCCGACTACCACTGCTGAACCTGTCCAGGCTGCCCACCGATCGACCGGCCCACCCTGAACGCGTCACCCCTCTCCCGCACAGCTTGGTGGGAGAGGGGTGACGGCTCCTTCGTCCGCGGCTCAGCACAGTCCGGCCTTCAGGGCACGAGCCGCTCGATCGGCGTCCGCGACTCCAGGTTGGCCTCGACGTCGGCGCGGGCGCGCCAGGAGGGGCGCATGCGCTTTTCGGCGATCAGGCGGAGCTGGTCGTTGGCGTGCGGCGAGCCGGGCTGGGTGGCGTTGCCGTAGCTGAGCACCGCCTGCGCACGCGGCCCCCCGGGCGCGAACTCCACCGCCGCCACGTACGTGTCCCCGAACACCGCCTCGCCGTCGGCACCGGAGACGATGACGTGGAAAACGCCCAGCGGATCGCCGGGCGCGCCGTTCCCCGGCAGCCCGCCGATGTGGTTCAGCTGGCCCCAGGGCACGTCCAGCCCGCCCATCCGCGCCTTCATCACCTCCGCCACCTGCTCCAGCGAGGCCACGGCCGCCGCCGGGTCCGCCAGCCCGTCCGGCGTGCCGACGGGGTTCCCCGCGCTCCACGGCGTCGCCCATCCCCTCCCCGTCGCGGGAATGCTCTCGAAGGTGCGGTAGGCCCACTGCATGAAGAGCATGGTCCCCCGGCTCTCCGCATCCGCCGAGCGGTCCCAGCGCTCCAGCACGTCCGCCGCCTCCATGGCCAGCGGACGGCCGGTGGCGCGCGCGGCGGGGATCAGCTCGTCCAGCACGCGGTCGGCCAGCAGCATGTGGTTGCTGTAGCGCATCGCCAGCAGCTCGTCGAAGGTGATGCTGCTGTCCGCCGCCAGCATCTGCAGCGCGCGCTGCTCGCGCAGCCCCACCCAGCGCGGCGCCAGGTACGACGGATAGCGCGCCGTGTCCAGCGGCGTGGGGCGCGTGGCGAACCAGGGCGGCGAGTTGGAGTTCTGCACGAAGCCGCTGGTGGGATCCACGATGCGCGGCAGGTCGTCGTAGCCGTGCACGCCGCGCCAGAGGGTGGCGGAGGTGTCGCCGCGCACGGGGCCCTGCGCCTGGACGAACGCGGTCTGCCCGCGCACCGGCACCCGGCCGTTGAAGACGTACAGGACGTGCCCCGCACGGTCGGCGTAGACCACGTTGAACATGGGGATCTGCAGCCGCCGGAGCGCGTCCTCGAACTCGCCCAGCGAGCGGGCGCGGCCCATCTCCCACCACTCCCGCAGCCCGCCGTGCTGGTCCAGCCCCTCCACGGCCACCGCCGTAGCCGTGGAATCGTTCGCGGAGACCACCGGTCCGTGCACGCTGCTGCGGATCGTCATCTCCTCCACCCGCATCGTCCCGTCCGGCTGGCGGATGCGCAGGGTGTCGACGCGCGTCTCGAACGGCCGCACCGCGCCGTCCATGCGGTAGCCGCCCTCCGCCAGCCGCAGCGTAAAGGCGTCCAGCGCGTCGATGGTGTTCACCGTGTGCGACCACCCCAGCCGGTCGTTGAAGCCGATGGCGACCACCGGCAGCCCGATCAACGTCACGCCGGAGACGTCCAGCCCGGGGCCGACGAGATGCGCCTCGGTAAAGCGCATCAGCGGCTCGTTCCACGGCAGGTGCGGATTGGCCAGCAGCAGCGCGTTCCCCGACGCCGAGCGGCGCGGGGCGATGGCCCACGCGTTCGATCCCGGCGCCGCGCCGGGCGGCATGCCGTCCATCCCCACGACGGGCGGATCCCCGCCGGTGATGGCCAGGAAGGTGAACATCACCCGGTGCCCGTGCGCCACCAGGTCCGCGCCGGTGACGGGGAGCACGACCTCCATGGAGTCGGCGATGGCGTCCGGGTGGGCGGCGGCGTAGGCGTTCACCCCCGCCGCGAACGCGTCCAGGTAGCGGCGGAAGTCGTCGTCCTGCGCGTCGTATCCCTCTCGTCCCGCGGCGGGAATCCCCATCGTGCGCATGATGCGGTCGCTGGTGGCGTAGCGCTCGCCCCAGTACTCCGCGCCGCGCCCGCGCGCCAGGCCGTAGAGGCGCAGGATGGCGTCGCCGTGAAGCTGTGCCTGCGCCCAGCCGTATCCATATCCTACGTCTTCCGCCGTGCGCCCGTAGACGTGCGGCACGCCCCACGTGTCCCACAGGATCTCGGACTGCGCCGGCGCCGGCGACCGCGGTGGTTCGCTGCTCGTGCGTGTGCACGCCCCCAGCACCAGCGGGAGCGCGAGAAACGTCAGGCGGAGGATGCGCATCGGGGGATTCGGAAGATGGGGGGACAGGATGATGTCGATCGCGAGATCCGCTGGAGCGATTGAAATCGCGGCAACAACATCACGCTGTCCGCCTTCGCGGACAACCAGCGAGCCATGATTTGGGAGAATTTGATCGGAAGGTCACCTGGCAGCGGACGCGCAGGTGTTGGGGATGCCGCACACGCGCAGGCCGCCGAGTCCGCGCAGGCGGACTTTGTGCCGGTGTAGCCGCGGTTTCAACCGCCCCGGAGAGAGGCCGGCGGGATCGAACGGCGGTTTACATCGGAGCCCGGGCGCGCAACACATCCACCGACACCCCCACGCCCGCCAATCCGCGAAGGCGGATTTCGTGTGGTCGTTGCCCCGAATTCATTCATTCGCCCTTGCCGCCCGGCTGAAGTAGCAATCCGGGGCTCACATCACACCATCACACCATCACCCCATCACACCGCCGCCGCCTCCACCCGCTCCGGCAGCCTCGGCGTATCCGGATCCTCCGGAAAGCCGTTCTCGGAGGCGCGCAGAAAGGCCTCCACCACGCCGGGGTCGAACTGGGTGCCGGCGTTGCGGCGGATCTCCTGCAGCGCGTGCTCGCAGGTGCTGCCGTTGCGGTAGGGGCGCGAGCTGACGATGGCGTCGTACGTATCCACCACCGCCACGATGCGCCCCTGCAGGCTGATGTCCTCGCCGCGCAGGCCGTACGGGTAGCCGGAGCCGTCGAAGCGCTCCTGGTGGTGCAGCACCGCGGGGAGGCCGGGGCGCAGGAACGAGCTGCGCTCCATGATGGTGGCGCCGATCTCCGGATGGCGCTTCATCTCGTCGTACTCGTCGGTCGTCAGCGCGCCGGGCTTCTTGAGCACCTCGTCGCGCACGCCGATCTTGCCCACGTCGTGCAGCAGCGCGCCCACCCACAGCGACCGCAGCGCGTCGCCGCGCAGCCCCAGCTCGCGGCCGGTGGCGGCGGCGTAGCGGGCCACGCGCTCGACGTGCCCGCCCGTGTAGTCGTCGCGGGTCTCGATGGCGGCGGCGAGGGAGCGCAGGGCGTCCATCAGCAGCACCTCGATCTGCCCCGCCTGCTCGGCCACGCGCTCTTCCAGGTGCGCCTGGTAGCTGCGGTTCTCGCGGAGGAGCCGGCGGTAGCTGAGGGCGCGCTCGGCCGCCAGCAGCACCTCGTCCACGTTGAACGGCTTGACCAGGTAGTCGTCCGCCTGCAGCCGCAGCGCCTCCACCGCGTTCTCCACCGTCCCGGCGCCGGTGAGGATGATGAACCCCACCGTATCGTCCATCGCGCGGACGCGGCGCAGCAGCT
>DASTVC010000311.1:0-27406 GCA_035759295.1 Longimicrobium sp.
CCCTTCTCGGAATTCCGGCGCTGATTTCATTACTTGGTGCGTTGGCTGGTCCGCATTCGGCAGTCTTGCTTGGGGCACAGGAATATTCTCGCATTACAGTTGATTCAAGTGCCCCGGGTGCACACATGCCCCTTGCGGAAACCAAACAATACTTCAATGCAGCACTCCAACAGTACGGCCGATCAAATCCGTACAGTTCCGACCCGAGACGATGGTTTCTCGCCCCCGACTCGATGATCAGGCGGTTGCACCGAGAAGAAGAGGGCCAACCTGCATTCGCCTCGTTCTTTTCGGGTAACGAATGTACCTGGTGGATATTTGAGTACTCTCCCGCTGGTACATTGAATCCGGAAGGCTATATCATATACAAGCTTCCGTTGGATATGATGACCGCGCCGATATTGCATCGTACATCGTCGGGAGCCACGTTGTATTTGCGACAGCGAGAGGGGCGGGAGATGCAATCCTTGAATGATAGGTTTGTTCCGGTCCTAGAGTATGATGATGAGGTTCCTGTTTATATGACGTCAGTTGCGGGAGCCGAACGCACTGGGCGGCCTCTAGCACGAGCGATCGGAATCTGCGCCTCCAGAGCATCTCCTGATCCGTTCGCGCCTACCCGAAGCAACCGTGAATCGCGGAGGCCGCAATGAAGAGAAGAACGGCCATCCTGGCTTCGGCCGGACTCGCATTGGTACTTCTGCTCTCACCGTTATCCGCACAAGCGCAGCCAACACGAGCACAGTCTGCCGCTGGTGGAAGCGACACCACCGCCGTACGTGAACCCGCTGCGGTTCCTGCTGCGGTGAGTGAGGTGTGTTTATGGATCGCTTGGCAAATCACAAAGAGATTAGTCAAGCGTGAAGCGGATCGGCTGTATCAAGGCGGCAGGCGAGTAGTAGATGAAAGTACTGAATTGCGCCAGCTTCGCGAAAATGAAGAACTCGCCGCCAATCGTCTGCTGGAGCGAGTACGACAACGCGACTGGTCTGGAACTGCATCGCGACAAAGCATTGAGTCAACTGTTTTCATGCCCCAGCCCACGGATGCTGAACGCTACATTTTGATGCGGAATTCACCGCGAACAGCGGCAGATTCTGCGAGGGTGCTTTCATGTTCGCAATGAGCGGGAGAACGCCAGGCCAGCCCACCGCACTGCAGTCGGTCCTTTGACAGTCACGACCTGGGGGTAATACCGCGCCTGTTCGGGTTGGCTGCGCCCGTGCAGTCAGCCGGTGAAAAAAACGTGTCCGAGGGCTAAACAGGGGACTAAATGTTTCATTGCATCTCCCGATCAGCAGTCTAACTGTACGCCAAGGGGGTACTCGGTCGCCCCCGTAGAGGCGCCGGACGAGGCGGGGCCGCGCAGCTGCTGGGCGACTACCGGAGCAGCCCCAACTGGATGACCGATGGCGAGTTGCTGGCCCCGCTGGACGACGCCGGCTCCGTCATTACCCGCCGCTGCGACGAATCGCCGCCTTCGAGGTCCTGAGCAGGTGTGGAACTGCGCTCTTGTCTCTCCAGCGAGAGCACTTTATCTATTCCTTGGGGGCTTCGGCGGGGCGAACATGTCCGTCCAGTATGCACCTCTTTCGCCCGCGATTCGCGGGCGTAAAGCCTTTTGCGCCCGTGCGGTCCAACGTCTGTGCGCGGAGAGGCTTCATGAACCCGGTACATCTTCCCACCAGCCACTTTTCGCGCGGCGTACCGTACGGCGAGCGAAGGGAGATCGGACCCTGGTTCCAGGCGGGCCGCCAACTCGGTGGCGCCGAGGTCCAGGAGCGTCTCGCGCGCCAGGCCGCGTCCGTCCGCGGGGCCGGGCGCGCGTACTGCGTTTACGTCCACGTCCCCTTCTGCCAGCGCCTCTGCAGCTTCTGCGCGCTCTACACGCGGGCCGTTCCCCGGCAGTCCGGGCCGGTGCTGGACGAGTTTCTCGCCCTGACCGTCCTGGCGACTGAGCGTCATCCCGGGGCGTTCCCCCCCCATCCACCCACCACCGTCCATTTCGGGGGCGGCACCCCCCTGGTGCTGGGACCGCCCCGCTTCCGTGTGCTCACGGAGGCGTTGCGGGCCGTCTTTGGTGACACGCCCGGCTGCGAGTGGGCCGTCGAGACCACCACCTCGTCCGTTGACGAGGCGTCACTCCAGGCGTTGCGCGAGCTCGGCTTCTCACGGATCCACCTGGGGATCCAGTCGCTGGACGACGGGGTGCGGCGGGCGGCCGGGCGCCGGGAGAGCGGGGCGCAGGCGCTGGCGAAGGTAGAGCGGGCGCTGGCGGCCGGGTTCAACGTCTCCGTCGACCTGATCATCGGCTTCGCGGGAGCCGGCGCGCGCACAATCCCGCGGGACGCGGCGCGGCTGTTTGCGGCGGGCGTGCGCATGTTCTCCGTCTGCGAACTGCGCCACCTTCGGTCCGTACCCCCGGCGGGGGAGAAGGCCGGCGGGGGGCGCGGCCGTAACTACGCCTCCTGGTGCCTGCTGTGGGAGCGGATGAAGCGCCGGGGGCTGCGCCCCATCCATCTGGGCCAGTTCGGCCGCTCCGACCGCGACAACTTGTACTTCACTCATCCGGCGCGTGGGGAGGACTGCGTCGCGATCGGCCCGTACGCCCACGGCTCGGCGAGGAACCTCGTCTACGCCAACGCGCTCACGCCGGACTACTACGCGGCGCTGCGTGCCCGGCGCTCGCCGGTGACCTTCGGTGTTGCGCTCGAGGGAGCGCCGCGGCGCATCCGCGACCTGGAGCGCGAGCTGGTGGCCCACCGGGTCACGCCCCGGTCGGTGGAGCGGGTGTGCGAAGGATACGGCGAGCCCGCCCAGCGTCTGGTGGGCCGCTGGGTGGGCGATGGACTGCTGGTGCCTGGCGGAGAGCCGGGGAACCTGGAGCCCTCGCGTGAGGGAAGCTGGTTCCTAGGCAACATGGTGGGCGAGCTCCGCGGGCTGGAGCCAAGCCGGGCGAAAGCGGCACCCTTCACCCCGGCCGGAGAGGCCGCGTGAGCGGGGCCGGGCCGTTTGACCGGCGGTCCTTCCTGCTCTCCCTTCTCGGAAGGGAGCGGCAGGGGCCGCGTTTCGCGTTGCGCGATGTCGCGGCGCTCCCCTCCGACGCCGCGATGTCGTTGCGGCCCCGCCTGGCGATCGGCGTCCACGTGTCGGCGAACCGCGCTCGCCTGGCGCTCCGCCCGCCCGGGGAGGGCACGGGGGAGGTGGTCTTTCCCGCGGCCTCTCTGGAGGCGGAGGTCTGCCGGGCGTGCGACGGCGAGCGCACACTCGCCGAGATCGCCGCTGCCCTGAGCGCGGCAGGGGAGACCGGGGAGGGAGGGGCCGCGCGGCGGGTGCTGGCCACCTTTCACGCGCTGGTGGAGCGCGGCTTGTGCGAGCCGGTGAACGCGCCCCCGGAGTGACCGATGCAATCCCTTCGCGCGGCTCCCCCGGCATCCGCCGGCTACCTGCTCCCGGTGCTGCACCGCTGGCTGTTCCACGCGCCGCTGCACGGGATCGCCGCCCTGGTGAACACCGAAAGCGCGGCCATCCTGCGCGCGGATGCGCCGGAAGCGTGGCCCGCGGTGCTGCACCCCTTGCGCGCCGCGCTCTCCGCCGCCGTGCCCGCGGCGCCTCGCCCCTTGGAGGGCGACGTCTGCCCGTCATTCCTAGGGATCATCCCCACGCGGGGCTGCAACCTGGGCTGCGTCTACTGCAATTTCGGGGGGCCCACGGCGTCCCGGGAGCGCATGGATCCCCGCGTGGCGGTGGCCGCGGTGGACTGGATGGCGAAGCGGCTGCATGAGGCCGGGCGCGAGCTGTTCCAGATCCACTTCTTCGGAGGAGAGCCGTTCGTGGCCCCGGAGGTGGTGGATGTGGTGGTGCATCGCGCACGGTACATGGCGGCGCGCTACGGCCTGCGTACCTACGTGGACGCATCCACCAACGGCGTCTTCGACGAGGCCCGCTGCCGCTTCGTGGGCGATTACTTCGGCGGCGTGGTGCTCTCGTTCGACGGCTTTCCCGAGCACCACGACCGCACCCGGCCGGGAAAGAACGGCCGTCCCACGTTCGAGGCCGTGGCGCGTACCGCGCGCCGGCTGGCGCAGATGCCGCTGGACCTGTGCATCCGGGTCTGCGTCACCCAAGATTCGGTTGCGCGGCTCGAGGAGATCACCGACTGGATGTGCACGGAGTTCAGCCCCGCGGTCGTCAATTTTGAGACGCTTACGCCGGGCGAGCTGGCCACCGCCGCGGGGCTGCGGGTTCCCGATCCCTATGAGTTCGCCGCCCACTGTGTGGGGGCATACCGGGTCGCCGAGTCGCACGGCATCCGTGCGGTCTACTCGGCCGCGGAGCACGAACGGGTCCGGCTCTCCTTCTGCCCCGTGGGCACCGACGCGCTGATCGTCTCGCTCGACGGCCGGGTGAGCGCGTGCTACCTGCTCCCCGAGGACTGGAGGATGCGGGGGCTGGACATGGATCTGGGCTCGATCTCCCCCGATGGGGGGATGCGGCTGGACCGGGACGCCGTAGCCCGCGCGCGTCGGCTGCCAGCGGAGAAGCCGCGCTGCGACGGGTGCTTCTGCCGCTGGTCGTGCGCCGGCGGGTGCCACGTCAACCAGACGTATCCCGGGAGCAGCGACGCCTACACGGATTTCTGTATCCAGACGCGCCTGGTCACCGCCTGCCTCCTGCTGCGCGAACTCGGCCAGGAGGAGCTGGTGGACGAGCTGCTGGCCCACGGCGGCGCGCTCCGCGCCCTGGCGGGGCACGCGCCGGACACGGTGGACCTGGGGTGGTGCACGCACGAGGGGTCCACGCCCGCCGCGGTGCGGCAGCCCCGCGGTGCCGGGCGCTCCCTGGTCGCTGATGGGATGACCCTGCTGGGGTGAGCGTGCATGGATTCCGTAGCTCCCCCGTCCCCCGGTCCCGGGCCGGCGACATCCCGGCTGCGGCCGGCGCCCGGGGTGGGCTGGGCTGTGGAGATGCACGGGCTCCTCCTCCGCGGCCCGGGGGGAGCGCGGACGATACACTACCCCGCGGCGGCCGTGTGGGACCTGATCGCCCGCGGCTATTCGCTGGAGCGGGTGGTTGCGCTCACCGGCCACATCGCCGACCTGGACGAGGAGGGGACGCGCGCCCTGGTGAAGGAGGCGATCCGGGAATGGGTGGCGGCCGGCTACCTGGAGGAGGTGTCCGGGGATGGCTAACCTTGCGTTGACGGCGAGCTGCAACCGCGGCTGCGGCTATTGCTTCGCGATGAACTACCTGGAGTCGCGGGGCGGAGCGAAGGCCATGCCGCTGGAAACCCTGGAGCGCGCGCTCGACTTCCTGGAGCGCTCCGGGATCGGCGAGGCACGCCTGCTCGGTGGGGAGCCGACCCTTCATCCCCATTTCGAGCAGGTGGTGGATCGCGCGCTCGAGCGCGGCTTCCGCCTCCTGGTCTTCACCGGGGGGCTGATACCCGCCCGGGCGTTGCGCAAGCTGGCCTCGCTCCCGCAGGAGCGCTGCTCCCTCCTCGTGAACGTGATCCCGCCTGGAGAGGGACGGACCGCGGAGCACGCGGCGCAGGCGCGCGTGTTCCGCGCACTGGGCCCGCGCGTGGTGCTGGGGATCAACATCGCCCGGCCGGGGACGCCGCTCGACTTCCTCGTCGAGCTGATCGACCGGTACGGGCTGGCGCGCTCCGTTCGCCTGGGACTCGCCCACCCGGTGCTGGAGGGGGAGAACGAGTTCCTGCATCCCCGCCACTACCCGGAGGTGGGCCGGCGGGTCGCACGCTTCGGGGCGCTGGCCGCGGAGCACGGGGTGGAGCTCGTCTTCGACTGCGGGTGGGTCCCCTGCATGTTCCCGGACGGGGCGATGCAGGCGCTGGGGCTCGGCCCCCAGGAGGTCGGCCTGCGGTGCAACCCTATCCTGGACGTGATGCCCGATGGGGAAGTGATCTCCTGCTTTCCGCTGGCCCGGCATGCGGTGGAGGTGCTGGAGCGTTACCCGGACGCGGGCGTCCTGCGCAGGGCTTTCCGGGAGCGGCAGGCGGGGGACCGCGCCTTCATGCTCTACGCGCACTGCGCCGGTTGCGAGCACCGGGCCGCGGGGCGGTGTAGCGGGGGGTGCCTGGCCGGTTCGCTGCGCCGGGTGCGTTCCACTCCTTTCACCGTGACGCTTCCGGGCGGCGCCGCGCCCTCCGGTGCCGCGGCGGGGCAGGAGCGGGGACGGCGCTCCATCCCCCTCCCCATTCTGCACGGCTCCCCGCCGCGGGGGCCGGAGACAGGGGGGGCGACATGCGTGTGACGGGCGGGGAAGACCTGCTCGCCGGGGAGGCGGGGCCGGGCTCGAGCGGCGCCCTTCCCGGCGATGCGCGGCGCATCCACCCGCTCCTCCCCATCTTCCGGCTGGGGGACGGGGCAGGCGCGATCCTCTACACCCCCGGGCACGCCGTCCGCCTGTCACGGGAGCGGGCGGACGCGCTGGAGGCGGCGTTCGCCGGCCGGTCCACCGCCGAGGGTGGAGGGACCGCGCGGCTGGCGGAGAGGCTGCTGGGGCTGGCCGCGGCGGCTGCCGCACGGTACCGGGCGCTCGCCGAGCGCCCGTTCGAGCCCGAGTGCCTGACCCTGTACCTGGGCAACGAGTGCAACCTGCGCTGCGCATACTGCTACTCCACGGACCGGACCGGGGAAGCCCGCGCGCGGGCGCTTCCCGTGCTCGGGCGGCCGGCGGCCGCGTCCCGGGGCGCGCGGTGGACGGTCCTCGAGCCTCGGGTGGTCGCGGCGGCGGCGGCGTTCGTCGCCCGCGCATGCGCGGCGAAGCGCATGCGGATGACGGTGGTCGTCCACGGAGGGGGAGAGCCCACTGTACACTGGACCCGCCTGCGGGAGGTGGTCGGGCTTACCCGCACGGCGGCCGCCAGGCACGGCGTGGGGTGGTGGGGCTACATCGCCACCAACGGCGTCTTCGGGTCCGCCAAGGCACGCTGGCTGGGGCAGGAGTTCGACCTGCGGGGCCTCTCCTGCGACGGGCCGCCCGACATCCAGGACCGGCAGCGCCCCGGCGCGCGGCGGCCGACCTCTGCTGCCGTGGAGGAGACCAGCCGCGCCTGGCGAGCGATGGGCGCTGCCTTCACCGTCCGCGCCACCATCACCCCGGGAAGCGTGCGGCGCCAGCCGGAGATCTGCGCGTACGCGGCCGGGCGACTGGGAGCGAGGGAGGTGGTCTTCGAGCCGGTCTACCGGCCCGGATCCGCCCGCCAGGAGATATTCCGGCCGGAGGACGCCGAGGAATTCGCCGCGTACTTCCTCGCCGCGGAGCGGACGGCGCAGACGCTGGGGTGCCGGCTGACCATCAGCGGGGTGCGGCTGGACGAGATCCACGGGCCCTACTGCAACGTCCTGCGGGACGTCCTGCAGGTCACGCCGGACGGGGTGGGTACCGCCTGCTTCCTGTGCACTGGTGAGGGAGAAGGGGAGCAGGCGCTCGCCATCGGGCGGATGGAACCCGGGGGCCGCTTCGCCCTGGACGCGGAGCGGATCGGGGAGCTGCGGCGGGCGGCCGCGCGCATCCCGGGGCGCTGCCAGTCGTGCGTGAACGTCCTGCACTGCGCGCGGGAGTGCCCGGACGTATGCCCGGCGCTGGGCCGGGACGCGGACGAGGGCGCGCCGGGAGGCTTTCGCTGCCGGGTGCAGCGGCTGCTGGGAGAGGCGTGGATCCGGCGCGCGGCCGGGACGGCGGATCCCCGGGTGGCACTCGCGGAGTGAGGCCATGGAGCTCTACTTCGTCCCCTTCGGGGACGCGTTTATCGTCTACCGGCCCCTGCTGCCGCTCGCCTTCGTCGGCAACGGGGCGATGGTGCGCCACATCGAGCGCAGGCTGGCGGGCGTCGGCGGGGCGCGCACGGCGGCGGACGGATACCTGGACGCGGTGGGCTTCTGGGACGAGGATCCGCCCGCCCCCGCGGCGTGGGACCCGGCCGCGCCACACGAGCCCACCACCGCCGTGCTGCTGATGACCAGCGCGTGCAACCTGCGCTGCACGTACTGCTACGCCTTCGGCGGGGAGGGCCCGGTGCGCGCGATGGGGCTGCCACTCGCCCTACGGGCCGTCGAGGCGGCCCACCGCAACGCGCAGCGGCGCGGGGAGGCGGGATGGGCTCTGGTGTTTCATGGAGGTGGCGAGCCGACGGCCAACTGGGATGTGCTGGTGGGTGCCACCCGGCGCGCGCGGGAGCTGCCGCTGCCGTGCGAGATCACCATGGCGACCAACGGTGTGCTGAGTCCGGCGAAGCGGCGCTTCGTCATTGACCACTTCGACGGCCTCAGCCTCTCCTTCGACGGGGTGGAGCGGGTACAGAACGGTCAGCGTCCCACCGCCGGCGGCGGCGGATCATTCGCGGCGGTGATGTCCACCATCCGCGAACTGGACGCGGCCGCCTTCCCGTATGGCGTCCGCATCACGGTCACCCCGGACGCCTTTGCCACGCTCCCTGAAAGCGTCACCTTCGTATGCGAGAACAGCCGCTGCCAAGGCGTGCAGGTGGAGCCGGCCTACAGCGGCGCCCGAGGCGCGCATGGCGAGCCGGCGCCGGAGATGGCGCGCACCTTCATCGATGCCTTCCTGGAGGCGTTCGCGGTCGCCGCGCGGGCGGGGAGGACGCTCTTTTACTCCGGGGCCACCCCCTGGCGGCTCACCCGCCACTTCTGCCGGGCCGGGCACGACGCGCTGGTCGTCACGCCGGAGGGTGACCTGGTGACCTGCTTCGAGATCCATGACCGCACCCATCCGCTCTTCGAGCAGTTCCGGATCGGCGCGCTGGCTGCCGGGACGGGGGCGCGGCGCTCCCTCCCCATCCTGGGACAGCCGCCCCCGGAGCCGACGGTGGACGGGGAGGCATTGCGGCGCTTCGCCGAGAACGAGCGAGCCGCCCAGCAGGTGTGCAGGAGCTGCCACTGCTACTGGCATTGCGCGGGGGACTGCGCCACCCGGCGCGCGGCAGCGCGGGACCCGGGGGCCGGAGGGCGCTGCCAGGTGAACCGGGAGCTCACCGCGGAGCTTCTGGCCTGGTACATCGCCGCCGGGGGCGGCGTGTGGCGCGGGCACGGCGCGGATGCGGTTCGGCCCGTCCCCGCCGGTGGATAGGTGAGGCCCCAGCGGGAGGCCAGCACAGGGTCCAAGGAGGGAGAGATGACGGAGAGCGACGATGCCATGGGCGGCGCGGACGGTCCGCGCCATCGCGATCCCGGGGACGACGACGAGCCGCAGGTCTACGCCATCGGCCGGGCGGGCGCGGGGTGGAGCCTGGAGAGGCGCGAGTTCCTGGCGGCGATGAGTGCGGCGGCCGGCGCGGGGATGACTAGCGGCCGTCCCGTCGACGAGCTGGCTGCCGGCTTGGGGCTGGCCGTCGACGGCTTCGCCCACCGCGACCCGGTCACCGCAGTGGCAGTCACCCGCAACGCCCGGCTGATCACCGGAAGTCGTGACCGCAGCGTCAAGTTCTGGACTCTCCCCGAAGGGGCGCTGGTGGGGCAGGCCACCCGCCACACGGAAGGGGTCTCGGCGCTGGCTACCAGTCCCGACGGGCGGGTGTTCGCCTCCGGGGGGGGCGACCGCTCGGTGAAGCTCTGGTCGCTCACCACGCAGGAAGCTGTGTCCACCCTGCACGGCCACACGGGGGAGGTTCGCGCGCTGGTCTTCTCACCCGACGGGAAGACGCTGGTTTCCGCCGGCGCCGACGGCACCGTCCGCGTCTGGTCGATTCCCCTCTGGGACCTGGAGGGGGCGCGCCCGGTGCGGACGCTGGAGGTGGGCAGCCCCGTCTCCGCCCTCGCGATGGATCCGGCGGGGGCATCGCTCTTCGCGGGGGACGACCGGGGCCGGATCACGGCCTGGGAGCTCCGGGACCCCGAGGGCACGCGGCGGACGCTGCAGGCGCACGCCGAGCCGGTGCGCGCCCTGGCCGTGAGCCCGCGGGGGGATTGGCTGGCCTCCGGAGGGCTGGACGGGAACGCGAGGACCTGGTCGCTTCCGCTGCTCCGGGAGGGCACGGTGCTGCGCGGCCACGGCGGCGGGGTGGGCGCCCTCACCTTCACCCCGGACGGCGCGCAGCTGGTCACGGGGAGCCGCGACAACACCATCCGGTTGTGGCGCGTTCCGCAGGGGCAGCTCGTGCGCACTCTGCGTGGCCACACGGGCGACGTGAACACCCTGGCCGTGGCCCCGGACGGGGCCTGGCTGGTCTCCGGGAGCGACGACCGGTCGGTCCAGGTATGGTCGGTACCGGAGGGAACACTGCGCACTACTCTGGTGGACCTGGAGGTGAGTCCCGTGGAGGTGCAGGGGATCCGCTACCGCGTCACGGAGAACGGCCGCGAGGTGACGTACACCCTTCCCGGCGGGGCGCGGCTCCCGGAGGGGGCGGTCTGCATCTGCAACAGCGTGCCGGGGAGCTGGACGCCCCCAGCGCCTCCGCCCCGCCCGCCCCGCCCGTCGCAGCCCGAACCCTATCGGCCCCCGCCCTCACGGGGGGGAGTGACGCATTACTGGTATCCCAACTGAACGGCCGTGCCGACGATGAAGCCGATCCACCTCGCGGGGGGCCGCCCGCGGCGCCCGCGCCCTGGTGCCGGCGGCGCGGCTGCCGCCACGGTCCTCGCCCTCTGGCTCGCCGCAGCGGGGGCGTGCAGGAGGGGGGACGAGCGCGCCGACGATCCTTCCACGCTGGTGGAGATCCTCGCGCAGGCCGCGTCCACGGGCCGCCTGGACACGCTGGCGACCCTCTGCGACCCGTCGCGCCAGAACGACGGCTTCACCCAGCGGGTCTGCGAGGTCCCCCGCCGTCCAGGGGACCGGGAGGAGTTCTCCGCGTTCTTTCGCGACGCCAAGCCCGGCATGTGGACGAGCGAGGACACCGCGGAGGGGTCGCCGGGGATGGTGCTCGCGACCGTCGTCTCCGGACGGGCCATCCGCTTCGGGACGGTCCGGCGGGGAGGGATCTGGTATCTGGGGGACATGCAGCCGGTCGGGAGGATCGAAAGCGGCGTTGACGCCCAGGGCACCCTCACCGAGCGCGCGCCGGAGGCGTGGTTCGTCTTCCACGCGCCCGCATCGGGAACGTACAGGATCGACATGCGCAGCGAGTTGCCGATGATGGTCGAGCTGTACGACGCCTCCGGCAAGCCCCTGGCGGACCGCTACGCTCCCCCGCCCTCTCCCAGCGAAAGCGGCTGGAGAGAGACGTTGATGCTGGTGAAGGAGATGGAGGCCGCGTCGTACTGGCTGCGGGTTACCGGGTACAGCGTCCCCCGCGGAGGGCTCCGTCTGAAGATCCAGCCCGGCTGATCGCGGCGGACGGAAGCCACGTACGCCGGGCTGGAGCGCTGCGGGTGGGATCGGCTACGCCGGCCGCCGGGCACGGGGAGCCGGGTTTCTCGAGATCTCGCCTGGAGGTATAGCGTGAGGGCTGCGCGCACGTGGATCCTGTTCCCCCTCGCCCTCCTCTCCTGGGGGTGCGGGGACGAAGAGAGCCCGGAGTCCCAGCTGGGGGCGGCGAGCCGGGAGCTTGCCGCGTCGGCGTCGCCGGACAGCCTGGGCGACCTCTCCCCCGCGGACGCGGAGCAGCTCGTCCGCGCGTGGGAGCTGCTGCAGCGCGTCGACCCGGAGGGGAGCTACCGGCGCTACCCGGTGGACGAGCCCCTCCGCGCTCTCGTCGAGCGGGCGAGACGTGGGCCGGGCGGGGGACCCACGCCCGCCGGCGGGGCGCCGGACGCCGGGCAGCTCGCCCGGCTGCCCGCCGCGCAGCGCGCCTCGCTGGCGCGCGCGCTCGAGGGGCAGATCCACGAGATCTCGGAACGGGTGGCGCTGTCCGCCGCCGACGCCGCCGTGTCGCGCCAGCTCCGCGCCGAGGCCGAGCTGCGGGTCCTGCGTGCGGACTTGGAGCGCGCGGCCGGACCCGGTGCGGGCGTCCCGGCGGATGCGCTGGAGCTGGCGTCACGCCGGACGCTGGAGCGCACCCGCCTGGAGCTGCGGGCGCACCGCCGGGTGCTCGCCGAACATCTGGCCCGCTTTGGCTCCCCTGAGACGCGCGGGATGCTGGAGGTGCTCGACCGCCGTATCGGGCGGATGACGGATATCCTCTCGTCCCCCGGGTACGCGGCGTACGAGCGCGGGGCCCGGGCGGTGCTGGAGCGGGCGGACCCCGCGCGGTGGGCCGCGCTCGCCGCCGACCGCGAAGCGCGGACGGCCGCGGAGCTGGCGCGCCTGCAGCGCGAGTTTGCTGCCGCCCACCCCCGCTACCGCCAGGCCATGGCGGTGCTGGAGCGCATCCGTGGCCCGCCTGCGGACCCCGTGGCACGGACGGTGTTCGAGGCGCTGCGCGATTACGACCTGGACGTGCGCCGGTGGAGCCACGCCGAGGCCAGCCTGCGCGGCTTGGCGAGGGAGATTCACGCCGCGGCCGGCGATGCTCCATCCGGACGGGCGGCGGACTGGCGGCGCAGCGTGGTCTCGCTCCTCGACGCACCTTCCCTGGAGGCCGCGCACCGGCTGAGCGTCCGGCTGGAGGCGGCGGAGCGGGCGGGCGATCTCGGCGTTCCCGCGGACCCGTCGGCACCGCACGCGCGGCACAGCCGGGCCCTCTGGCGCGAGGCGCTGACGGCGGAGGTGCAGGCGCGGGCCCGGGGCAGCGCCCCGCGCGAGCGGACGGCGGAGGTGCGGGCGCGGCTGGCCCGCCACCTGGGCGGGACGCTGAGCCCTGCGGGCGAGGGCGAACTGCTCTCCACGCTGCAGGAACGCTTCGGGCGGGCGGACCAGATGCCGCGGAGCGCGCGCGAAGACATGCGGGCGGTGGTCTCGCGCGTCAAAGCGCAGCACGCCGCCACGCTGGATGGCTACGTCCGCGACCTGCGCGTGATCAGCGACCGGATGGCGCTCAGCACGCAGCCGGTGGGCGCGGAGGTGCGCGAGCAGCACGGACGGCTGCGCGCGGAGCTCGTGGCCTACGCGCAGGGGGTGCAGGCGTACGCGGACGCCGCAGAGCGGCTGGGCGTCGCCCCGCACACTCCGGCGGAGCAGAAGGCCACCCGCACGGTGCTGGCCGTGCAGGGGCCGCGGCCGCCTCCCGACGCGGGCGGAACGGCGCCCCTCCCCCTGTCGCGTCCCCTGCCGCCCCGCCCGGGGGACGGCGTCGTCCTGCAGACGGATCCCGCCGTGGAGCGGGCGCGGACCCGCGCCTATCAGCTGCTTCGCGACCTGGACCGCCGCACGGCCTCCCTGTCCGGCGAGCCCATCCAGTACTCCGAGGTGGCGGGCGCCCGGGTGGCGAGGGAGTCGGCGCTGCTGCACGCGCCCGCCGACTGGTCCACCACCCGCGCCTCCTCGCGCACGCGGCACCCGGACGGGTTCAACGGCCTGCTGGCCGCCGACGGCCGCCCCTACCTGTATCACTCCACGGTGAAGGACTTCAGGGACTTTCGGGCGGTGGGCGGGGGCATCCACCTGGGCGACACGCTCGCCTGGACAGGACCGCGGCCCGAACCCGGATCCGCTCTCGTCTACGACCTTGCCGGGCGGGAGCTTCGGCTCGTGACCGCAGGGGGCGGCGCTTTCGTGCTGCAGGTGGAGCCGGACGTGCTCAAGGCGCTGTACCGTTTCGTCCGCTCCGGCCGCAACGCGGCCATCTCGTTGGGGTGGAGTGGTGAGCGCGAGTCGCTGCGGGATCGACTGGGCTCGCTCCAGCGGCAGCGGGTGTTGCTGGACCCGTACCTGGTCGACACCCGGGTGGGGCAGGATCTGGTGCGGGCCGACCAGCTTCCCTGGCGGCTAGGCGAACCGACCCTTCCCGGCGGGACGCCGAACCTGTTCTGGCGGGAGTTCGCCCGGGCGGACTCGGCCGACCGCGGCGCCACAGCCAATCCCTTTCACGCGCTCTTCGCCGGAGTGACGCCCTTCGCGGAGGGGGACCGCGCGGCGTGGGCCACCCGAGTCGGGCGCGGTTCGCAGTACGCCGGGTTCATCACGCCCTTTTTGCGCGCGGAAAGCACCGCCCAGGCCGTGGCCGAGATCCGCGTGGCGATCGCCGCGGGCGGCCGCGACGGCGATGAGATGATCCGCTTCCTGCAGAGCCTGCCGCCGGATCCCCTGGATGCGCTGGACGAAGTCCTGGCGCATCTACTGGACGGCATGGCGGAGCAAGGCGGGTTCGAGCCGGAGGTGCTGCGGCTCTGGGCAGCACGCGCCCTCGTCGGCCGCGCGCGCTCGCCGGGCGGGCTCGCCCGGGCGCGCGCGGAGCTCGAGGCGGTGGCCTCGTTCCTCCTGGGTGCCCCGACCGTCGCGGTGCTCCTGGACGAGCCGACGGCGGCGCGCCTGGACGGCGGCCGGGTGGTACTGCGTCCCACCCTTCGGTACCGGTACGCGACGCGCTGGATCCAGGCGGATGCCGCCGGCATCCGCCTCTCCCACGCGCCGGGCGACTCGACCCGCCAGGCGCGGACGCTCCCCGGCGTCACCGCCGTGGCCAACCGCGCCCTCCCCACGCTGCTGGATGGTTACATGCCCCTGCGGAGGGTGAGCGAGTACGCGGCGCTGGCCGCCTTCCTGCGCTGGGCGGGGTCCTCGCGCGACCTGTACCTGCTGGACCTGTCGGACCTCGCGGCGGTACCGGCCAGCGACGGCCGACGCTTTCCTACCCCCGACCTCCTGGAACTGGAATGGGAGCCATGAGCATGCCCCCTCCGCGCCCGGACGAGTGCCTGTTCATCAGCTACGCCTCAGAGGACCGCCCCGTGGTGCGGGAGTACGTCGACGCATTCGCGGAGCGCGGGCTGCGGGTCTGGATCGACCAGCAGGAGATCGAGCCCTCTGACAGCATCGTGGCGCGCATCAACGAGGGGATCGGCGGATCCCAGTACGCCGTCGTCTTTCACTCGGAGCAATACGCGCAGAAGGTGTGGACGCGCGAGGAGCAGGCGGCGCTCGTCTACGCGGCCATCGTCAACGACGAGCGCCGCGTCTGGGTCGTGGTGCTGGACGACGCTCCGTTGCCGCCGCTCCTGGCGCACCGGTCCTACCGGCGCCGCCCCGATCCCGTGGCATTCGCGCAGGAGCTCGGGGAGCTCATGGGCCGGAACGGGGCGGGTGCGCTTTTCACCCGGGAGAGTGGAGCCGCGGCGGGAGCCGGGCCCACGACCACGGCGTGGGCCGCGCTCGAGCCGCGGGTGGTGGAACTGGCGGCGCGCCAGGTGGTCCAGCTGGGCCCGCAGTTCCTGAACTCCCGGAAGGACGTGGAGTGGATCGAGCTCCGGCTTCCCCACGTCGGGACGCTCTCCGTGGAGATCCCCGTCCCCGCCGAGCACCGCGAGTCGGTGGCGGACTTGGCCTCGTGCCTCACCATTCTGGACACGCACATGGCATTCATCCGCAGGCTGAAGGAGCAGATCGCGCAGGGTCCCGGGTTTCTCCAGGTGGGGTTCGAGATCGAGCTGGATCGGCGGCTGCAGGAGCGTGAAGGCGTACGAAGGGAGATCCTGGGTTACCTCGAGGTGCTAACTTCACGCCTTGTCCTCGTCGGTGCAGTGGCGGGGTTCTAGCTCAGCTCGCGAGATTGCAGACGCCGGTCACGCAGTGGCTCCAACTCCAGGTGCGCTGCTGCGCTAGCCGCACAACGCCGGCCCGTTGCCCAGCACGGCAGCCCCTTCGCCGGCGCGGGCTGCGCCGCCTGTTCTGCTGCCGCGCCTCGCCCGCCAGCCAAACGGAGTTGTCCGCCCCCCGAAGACTGGCGCGCGCTGGTCCGCGAGATGGAGCTGCGCTAGGTAGGGGCGCACGCGTTCGCCGGCGCCGATCACGGTTGCCTCTCACGAACACGGGTTCGTGCCGCCGCCGTTGTTGACGGCAGGTTCCCGCGCACCCCCTTCACCCGCACCCGGTTTCCGAGGCTGAGCCCGTGCGCCTCCGCCGTCTAGATCTGGATGGAGTTCGTGAGGGTGGCGGCCACCACGCGTAACCGCCCGGTGTCCAACAAGTGGGGCAGGTCCAGCGAGTTAGTCTGTACTGATGACGATGTTGAGGCTGTAGTGGGCGGAGGGGTGATTCTGTATTCAGGCCCGCAGCCCGGCGATGCCAACGGGTCGTAGCACGACGGTGAAGAACTCGCTTGACATCCCAAGTCTTTGTACAGCACTATGCGTTCTGGTCGTTCGATCAGCGGGTCTGTTATGTACACTACGCGTCATGAGAGCTTATGAGCGATCCGATGTGGTTCGACGACATACCAGTGATTGGTAAGCTGTCGCCCCCGGAAGCTGCCGCCAAACTCCGTGAGATGGGCGATTTAGAGGCCGCTGCCCAAGTTGAAAGCCCGGAGCCGATGGCAGATGGGACGGAGAGCTTTGGGATGCTGGGTTGGGGCAAGGCAAAACACCGGCTATACCGTAATACGACGCACACATTCGGGTTTGTGGCCATCTCATCAGACACGGATCTTCTTCCTGCGCGTCATGCCGGTCAAATCGACCCAGATGAACGTCTGAAGAACAATCGAATCAAAATCACGCTGGACCGTTTGCGGGTGGCATCGTATCCCGGCGGTGGGATGCATCGAATCCTTTTTGATTTTTACGCAAAAAATCAGGCTGAAGGGCAAGACGAGCACTTGCATTTTACTCTGACGCTCCGGGTACAAGAAGGGCAGTACGCCGGCGTAATAGGGTACCCGATCTTCGTCGGCTTGAACGTAGGGGCGGCAGGTATTGATATGAAGGGCTTTACGGTGAATGTGAAAAATGACGCGGATGAGCGTTTTCTCGCTGCCTTGGAGTCTGATGTATTTCGTAGCGGACTGAAACTCGCGACGACAGTGCAGCCGGCTATTGCCCCCTTGGCAGGCATTACCCACGCGCTAACTCAGACAATCGCGAAGCGCAACCGAAACGTCCCCGTTCAGGACTTTTTCATGGGTCTGGACTTCGACGTTTCGGTTCCATCCCGTGCTCGTCTAAGGGAAGGTGCCTATATCGTAGTCCAACTGCCTGAGAGCGATACGGTGCTGTGGAACTGGAACGAATGGGTCTTCGACCGCAGCAATGGCCAACTTGTTCGAGCGGACGATCACCGCAAGATGGTACCTTACAATTATCTGGTACTGGGAGTAAGCCAGTACAACGAATGAGGATCTGTGGAGTTAGTCCATCAGGCTAAAAGTACGTGGAGCCATTCGTATGACTCTTGTTGCGGGGCGTGCAAAATCGCGGTTGGAACCGGCGACTCACGCATTGGTTGTGGGGGTTGGTGAGTACCCTCACCTGGAGGGCGGCACTGGTCCCAGGGCCCTTGATGCTGAAGGCTTGAAGCAACTGACTTCTCCGCCCGTTTCCGCCTGTGCATTCGTCGATTGGCTGCATGAACTGCACAACCCCGCTGCGCCTCTCGGTTCCATCGAACTGCTCCTGTCCCCTGGCGACACCTATGTATCCCCCGACGGTAGACGGGCCACGAAAGTAGAGCCTGCTACTTGGCGAAACATCGCCCGAGCATACCAGCGTTGGTACGCCCGGTGCGACGGGAACACGAACAACGTCGCTATTTTCTACTTCTGTGGCCACGGCCTTGAAAGGGAAACTCTTGCGCTCCTTCCAGCGGATTTCGGGCGATATAAGCTTTCTGCTTTTGCGACAGCGATTCACTTTAATAAAACGTATTATGCGATGAGCAGTTGTCGAGCCAGGACACAATGCTTCTTTATCGACACGTGTCGGGAGGTAAGCCCGAAACTTCTGGCGAACACTGCGTTCGGCGGCCAGTCACTCGGGGAGCCGGACCTTCTGAACCAGCGGAGGCGGACCGCTCCTATCCTGTATGCAACGGCGAGCGGTTATTCAGCTTTCGGCGAAGAGCGCCAAGTCAGCCGATTTACATCGGCGCTTCTGGCGGCGCTGCAGGGAGGAGGTGCAAAGAAGGAACTGCGGCGTTGGGTTATTTCTACGGACCGGCTTGCCACGTCAGTAAAGTTGATCATCAACAAACAAAACGAAACCCTGCCTCCATATAAGCAACAGGATGCAATGACCGGCGGTGACTTCGGTCTTCCTGCGATTATCCATGAACTTGCCGATGCGCCGACGGTTCCGACAGTAGTCGATTGCGTTCCTGAGGCAGCCAACGCAGCCGCGGAACTCTACCTCCACGGTCGGTTGGCTCAGTACCGGCGTGCCCGCGGAACCACAGGGCCGTGGCGGCAGTTGATTAAGGCTGGTGCATACGATGCCGGCGCGATCTTCCAAGCCGACGCGGGTTTTCAGGATCTTGTAGAGGATGAATGGGTCGAGCCACCCGAGCATCAAATCTGTCTGGAGGCCCGCTGATGCCAATGCTCGACGTTTCGTTGGCCGATTTCCCCCAGACGCCACGGATTCCGATCCCCGTCGAGGTGATCGATGCCGATCTCAACGCATTCTGGACGGGCAGCGTCGACTCAGGGGGCGTCCTCTCGGTCGAAGTTCCTCCAGACCGTTACGCAGTGCACGCCTACATGCCTTCGGGTCAGAAGCTTACCGCAAAGATCCGTGTCGGCTCCGACCAGGAAAGATATGCTGTGCGGCTCCGCTTTTCTACAACTGCGGATGGTTCACCGAAACCGCCGTTCGCTGCCGGTGCACAAAGTGGAGCACTCGTCGGTGCATTAATGGGTTCAATGGGCTTTCTGATAGGGAGCTATGTTGGCTTTGCCTCAGGCGCCGTGGTTGACTCCACCATGAGTGGAGCGGTAGGCGCCGATGAAGATCATCTCCGCTCGGTCTGGATACGATTGTGGCAGGTGAGCCCCGCTCTAGGCGATCGGATCTACGCAGCACCCCTGAAGCTACTGCAACGTACGTACAGATATGTGGAGTTTTCAACCGATCTCTCTGGAGCCGAGGTCGGAGCATTTTACTATCTTCAGGTTGGTGGTGCCCACAATCCATCGCGAATCATCGCGTTGCCGCCGGCAGTAGGGGAGAACGTTCCGATTCGAATCCAAATCTCGGCTCATCCTGAGAGGCCCTTAAACGTTGGCGTCAGCAGCGAGAGTGGCCGTGCAGAGGCACTCCTTGGGTTCATCCACACCGGTGCGATTGATAAGGCGAGGATCGTTGCTGATCACCTCTTGCGGAGCGAAGGAAGCGAAGAAGTAGATCCTTCTCTGGTACTCGCTATAGCATACTTTCTGCTGAAAACCGGCAATCTCTCACACTTGCGGGAATGGATGCACGCTCGTGCCACGTTAAGGTTTTTAGCACCAGACTTTGAGGTTCTTCATGCCTGGCTATTGCTCCGAGGGCCACGAGATGAGGTTTCTGCGAGGACGCATCTTCTCACCGCGCTGACTGCCGGAATCCCCGTCTTTACTGAAGGTATCCGTCTGCTGGTCGACGGTCTGCAACTCCTTGATCGCCGCAATGAGAACGAAGACCGGGAGATCAGGCGGAGCTTGCAGTACATCGGGAGATATTGCGCTGCGCTTGATTGGAAGGCGCTCAGGACCACGTTCTTGGGAACTCATCCTTCTGTGCCCTTCCCGGTCCCCACTTGTGAGGTTCCCGCAGGAGAGGTGGTCTTCATTAGCCAGATTTGGCCTAATCCGAAATCGAAGCGGTCTCCAAGGCGGCGCATTGGCGGGCGTGTCGAGACGCCGGCGAACATGACATCGCGCGGAGGAGAACGACCGGTCGATACGAGCGATCGCGCCGTCAAAATTTACCATGTGCCACTGACGGTGGTGGCGCTTGCTGCGCTCATCGATGTACCGGTTGCCCACATCATTGGGTCGGCGTTCAAGAAGCTGGGGATGATGATCACGATGAACCAGCGCTTGGATTTTGACCAGATTGAGTTGCTGCTGAACGAGTTCGGCTTCAAGGCGGTCCGTGAGCAGGAGGAGGAGTATGGGGTTCAGGTGGAAGAGGCCGTTGAGGGCGCGCCGCAGAAGGGCCGCCGCCCCGTCGACCAGACGGCGGTGGACGAAAACTTCCGCAAGACCATGGCGGCCATGGAGTCGGGCGGCAGGCGCAAGAAGCGCCGCGGCCAGCGCAACCCTGGGCCGTCACAGACAGAGCGCCGCGAAGAGGAGATCCGCAGCCGCCGCGCCGAAGAGGCGACGACGGTCCGCGTGAACGAGTTCCTCACCGTGGCGGAGCTGGCGGAGCTGATCGACGTGCCGGCCACGCAGATCATCGGCTCGGCGTTCAAGAACCTGGGGCTGATGGTCACCATCAACCAGCGTCTGGACTTTGACCAGATCGAGTTGCTGCTGGACGAGTTCGGCTTCCAGGCGGTGCGCGAGGAGGTGTACGGCGCCGAGATGGCGGTGGCGGTGGAGGAGGACGCGCCCGAGGACCTGCAGCCCCGGCCGCCGGTCGTCACTGTCATGGGCCACGTGGACCACGGCAAGACCTCGCTGCTGGACTACATCCGCAAGACGAACGTCATCGCGGGCGAGGCCGGCGGCATTACGCAGCACATCGGCGCGTATCACGTGCAGTTGCCCGACGGGCGCGCTATCAGCTTCCTGGACACGCCCGGGCACGCAGCGTTTACGGCCATGCGTGCCCGCGGCGCCGAGGTCACCGACGTGGTCATCCTGGTGGTGGCGGCCGACGACTCGGTGATGCCGCAGACGGTGGAGGCCATCAGCCACGCGCGCAACGCGGGCGTGCCCATCGTGGTCGCGGTGAACAAGGTGGACCTCCCGGACGCCAACCCCATGAAGGTCAAGCAGGACCTTCTGCAGCACGGGGTGGTGCTGGAGGACTTCGGCGGGGACGTGATGAGCGCCGAGGTGAGCGCCAAGAGGGGGCAGGGGATCGACGACCTGCTGGAGCGGGTGCTGTTGCAGTCCGACATCCTGGAGCTCAAGGCCAACCCCGACCGCGAGGCGGTGGGCACGGTGATCGAGGCGCAGCTGGACGTGGGCAAGGGCCCGGTAGCCACCGTGCTGGTGACCAACGGCACGCTGCGGGTGGGTGACCACGTGGTGTGCGGCATGCACAGCGGCCGCATCCGCGCCATGCTGAACGAGCGCAACCGGCCGGTGGTGTCCGCCGGCCCGTCGATCCCCGTGCAGATCCTGGGTCTGTCGGGCATGCCCGGGGCGGGCGACCAGCTGATCGCGATGGAAGCGGACCGGGCCGCCGAGATTGCGCAGACGCGCCAAAGGATGGAGCGCGAGAAGCGCATGCGCATCAAGAGCCGCGGCGTCAAGCTGACGGACCTGTCGCGCATGTTGGCGAAGGGCGAGCAGGCGCAGCTGAACCTGGTCATCAAGGGCGACGTGGACGGCTCCGTGCAGGCGCTGTCGGACTCGCTGCAGCAGCTGTCCACGGCCGAGGTGCGGGTGCAGGTCATCCACCGCGGCGTGGGCGCCATCAACGAGTCCGACGTGCTGCTGGCGTCCACCTCGGGCGCCATCGTCATCGGCTTCCACGTGCGGCCCACGGGCGAGGCGCGGAGCGTGGCCGAGCGCGAAGACGTGGACATCCGCCTGTACAACATCATCTACGAGGCGGTGGCCGAGGTCCGCGCGGCGATGGAGGGGCTGCTGACTCCCGAGGAGCGGGAGATCATGCTGGGCACGGCCGAGGTGCGGCAGCTGTTCAGGGTGCCGCGCGTGGGCACGGTGGCCGGTTGCATGGTCACCAGCGGTGTGCTGGACCGGCGCGGCAAGATTCGCGTGGTCCGCGACGCGGTGCAGGTGTACGAGGGCGAGCTGGAGAGCCTCAAGCGCTTCAAGGACGATGCGCGCGAGGTGCGCGAGGGCTTCGAGTGCGGCCTGAACATCCGCAACTTCAACGACATCAGGGTTGGCGACGTCCTGGAGTGCTACCGCGTAGAAGAGTTGGCTCGACGATTGGAGGGCCGGGTAACTACAAGCATCTATTCGGAAGGCGTATAGCCCTGTTCGGGTCGAGCGGCTGGCGCCGGATCACAGATGACGCACCGCGCCGTTCGACAGCCGACGGATGTGGTGCCCCGGCTTTGATCTCTGGTTTACGATGTTGTAGAGTGAGTTTGCGGTCAAAGTGGTCACGTCAGGTCGCCCACGGACGCCCCCGCCCTGCGCGCGGCCGTCTTTCAGCGCGATAGGTGGGGCCTTTGCACACTTAGTGGTCAAAGTGGCCAAAACTCGCCATTTTAGGCGGTCGGCTGGAAAACGCGAAAAAGACCCCCGGCAGGAGCCGGGGGTTTTCCTTTAAGGTGCATGCGACGTCGTCTGAGGGTACGTGTGTCTGGCTGGCGCTACCTCGCCGCGATGGATGAGGATGCTCCCGGCTGAGGAGTGGATAGCAGCCTATCTCCCTCAGGTACAGATCCAGGGACGTATGGCTGTCGCTGGCAACCGGCGAAGGACCTCGTTGCGCGAACAGGCACTTTGTGATCAGAATAAACAGGGTCATCACGTCCCTCTTTTCATCGACATATGGTACCTGAGCAAGCTTTTCGTCCGGACGCGGAGCTGGTCGGGGTTTTTCGCGCCGCCGCCCAACAGCGCATCAATGCCGCGTCGCTACGCGCCATTGCGCGGGAGGTAGGGATGAGCCCCAGCGGCCTCTCGAAGTTCCTTGATGGCGGGCGCCCGTACACGAGGACGCTGGCCCGACTACGGTCGTGGTATCTTTGGCAACATGAACATCCCGCGACGCTCAGTCCCGAGGAAGCGCTCGCCGCGCTGCAACTGCTGGTCGCTGGTGCGCCCATGAGCCGGCGCCCAGAGGCGGCACACGCGGCAGTGGCTGCCCTGCGCGAAGTCTTCGACGACGATCCGCCAGCCTGGTGGGCGGCGTTCGAACGTCGCGGATACCGTGTATGAGCCGCCCCGGTCCCATCCCCGGAAGCTCCGGCGACGGGAGGAGGAGGATCCGATCTTATACCCGGCCGACGCGGGCCTGCTGCGCTGAAGCCGCCGGCGCCGGACTTCATTGGGGACGAGGACCATGCTGCAGAGGCCGGTGAACCCGACGTCCCTCGGTAGGGGTTCACCACGGGGGGATCGCCGGGGGTGTGGAGTGGAACGCGGTGAACCATGGTGCGAGTTCGTCCGCTAACCGAGCAGGAGCGCGGAGAGTTGAAGAGCGGAGTACGAGGCGAGGTTGGCCGGGTGTCGGAGCGCATGCACGCCGGCGAGGTCCTCTACATGCGCACGCCCATCAACGCGGTCATCGGCTATGCGGAACTGCTGCAGATGGAGCTGGCCGGCCCGCTCACGGAGATGCAGCGGGACTACCTGGTGCGAGTCCGCGGGGCCAGCCGGCACCTGCTCGCCCTCATCGGCGACGTGCTGGACCTGTCCCGGGTGGAGGCGGGGGAGATGCAGGTGGGAAAAAACGCCGTACGGCTGCGTGAGACGGTGAACGGCGCGCTCGATCTCGTGTTTCCCCAGGCGACCGAGGCGGGAGTGGAGATCGAGTTCGACCCGTGCCCCGACGCGGTCTTTCGGGGTGATCCCGGGCGCGTGGGCCAGATCCTCGTCAACCTGCTCTCCAATGCGGTGAAGTTTACCGAGAGCGGCGGCCGGGTGCGGGTCATCTGCACGGTCACGGACGACGCGGAGGTGCAGGGTGGCGGAGACGGCCCCTGGATCCGCACCGATGTCGAGGACACCGGGATCGGGATTGCCCCGGAGCACGCCGAGGTGATCTTCGACCCGTTCTACCAGGTGGAGGGCGGGTACACCCGCGAAAGCGGAGGCACAGGGCTGGGGCTGGCGATCAGCCGGCGCCTGGCACGGCTCATGGGAGGCGACGTGACCCTTCATAGCCGCCCCGGCGAAGGCTCACGATTCACCCTCTGGCTCCCGGCCGCCCTCGAAGCACACGCTTCTGGGTCAGACGACCCATCTACATAGCATATCACACGATACGGGTCACCTACGACCCGGCAGGCGCGGGCTCCGGCTGCCGAGGGAGGCGAAGCTGAAACACCGTGCCCACGCCACGTGTGCTCGTAGCCGTCAGGTCACCACCCATCAGGCGGGCCAGCTCGCGGCTGACCGCAAGCCCAAGACCCGTCCCGCTTGCCTGGCCCACGTTTCGGTGGTCTTCCTGGAAGAAGGGCTCGAAGACGAGATCCAGGTGCTCGGGTGCGATGCCGATTCCGGTGTCGGCCACTGAAACAGCGACCTCCGCTTCGGACCAGTCCACTGCAAGCGTGACGCTTCCCTCGGCCGTGAACTTTACGGAGTTCGAGAGCAGGTTGAGCACCACCTGGCGCAGCTTGGTGGCATCGGTTGTGATCATCACCGCTCCGGCAGGAAGCCGGGTTTCCAGGCGCAGCCCTTTCGCTGCCGCGGAAGATTCGGCCATGTCGGCGACCTCTCGAAGCGTTGAAACCAGATCGATCTCCTCCAGGTCAAGCTGTTGCTTGCCGGCCTCGATCGAAGCAAGTGTCAGGATCTCGTTGATGAGGCTGAGCAGGTGCTTGGCCGCCGAGCCGATGCGGCGGAGCTGGGCCGCCTGCGCTTCCGTGACAGGCCCGGTGATCCCGTCCTCCAAGAGCGAGGCATAGCCGATGATCGCGTTCAGCGGTGTGCGGAGCTCATGGGACGTAACCGCAAGGATCTCGGACTTGGCCTTGCTGAGCCGCTGCGATTCCGCGTACAGCTTCGCGTTCGCGAGCGCGAGCGCGGCGCGGTCGGCGAGTACGCAGGCGACCAGATGGCGACTCATCCGGAGTTCGTCGTGGCGGACGGAATCGTCGAGCTGCTGCGCCACGAGACCGGCATGCGCGACGACCGTTTCTTCCGCGTGCGGAAGCTGCGCGGGAGCAGCTACCGCGAAGGGCTGCACGCGCTCCGCCTGACCGCCGGGGGAGTGAAGATCTACCGCAGGCTGGTGAGCCCACAGGTGCCGCGCGGCTACTCCATCGTGCGCGAGCGAGTCTCCACCGGCGTCGAGGGACTGGACAAGATGCTCGGCGGTGGGTTCTGGCGCGGGAGCACCACGCTGCTCGGTGGGCCGACCGGAGCCGGCAAGACGACGATCGCCCTGCAGTTCACCCTTGTGGGCGTTCGGCAGGGAGAACCGGGATTGTATGTCCACCTGGAGGAAAACCCCACTCAGCTGTGTTTTCTCGTCGAGGGCTTCGGTACGGCCCGGGACACCTCCGGCCTGCACCTGCTCTACCATTCGCCGGTCGAGCTGCAGATCGACAGCCTGGTCGACGAAATGTTCAGCCTGATCCGTGAGCGAGGAGTGAAGCGCGTCGTCATCGACGCCGTCGGCGATCTCGTTACAGCGGTGCGGGACCCGCAGCGGCTGCACGACTACCTGTACGCCCTGTCCCAGCACTTCGCAGTGAATGGCGTAACCGCGATCTTCACCTTCGAGACGGCTCGGCCGGGGATCACGGGCGGGTACTCGATCGACGCACCTTTCAGCCACCTCTCCGACAATATCCTACTCCTGGAGGCGGGGATCGCCGACAATCAGACCCAGCGCACCCTCCGCGTGATCAAGACGCGCGGGAGCGCGCACGACCCCCGGGTGCGGGAGGTGGAGATCACGGATGCAGGGGTCCAGGTACTTTGATGCGAAAGCTATGACGTCCCCAGTCGCATCTCTCGACCGCAGGGCCGAGCAGCTTCGCAGGCTGACGGAGATCACCCGCGCCCTCACCTATACCCGGACGAAGGACGAGGTGCTGCGGCTGGCGGGGACCCGGATCGCCGAGCTCCTGGACGCGGATCGAGGGCTTCTCATGCTTGCGGAGGAGAACGGGCTGCTCAGGGTCCGCGCCTCTACGGGGGTGGAGGAATCGGCACTGCAGCGGTACGGGGACTCGGTGGACGAGACGCTGATCCGGCGGTTAAGGGGTCTTTTCGGCGCATACCGTCCGGAGTGTTTCATGGGGGTTCCGCTTGTGGTCCGCGGCATCGTCACCGGGCTGCTGGCCGTTGTTCGGCCCGATGAAATACCGTTCAACGAAGAAGACGAATGGCTTCTCTCGGCGGCAGCCGACCCGGTGGCGGTCGCGCTGGAGAATGCGCGCCTGGCGGAGGAGGTGCTCCATGAACGCGACGAGCGGACGCGCGCGGTGCAGGGAGCGGGCGAGGCCGATGAGGCAAGCGACCGAGCCCTGGCCACGCTGTCACACGATCTGCGTTCTCCGCTGAACGCCATCGACTCGTATTCCGAGCTCATCGAGATGGAGATCCTCGGCCCCGTCTCGGATCGTCAGCGGGAGGCACTCGGACGCATCCGGATGAGCGGGCGGCACCTGCTCGCGGTACTGGAGAACGTGCTTGAGATGACGCGGCTGAGCGTGGGTGTGGTCCGCATCCATGCGACCTGCGTGTGCGCGAGCAAGGTGATCGAGGAGGCGGTGCTCATGGTCAGCCCCAGCGCCACGAACCGGAACCAGTCCCTCGTCACCAGCGATGTTGCGGAGATGACACTCGATGCAGATGCCGACAGGTTGCGCCAGGTGCTCGTAAACCTGCTCGGGAACGCGATCAAATACACCCAGCCAGGTGGAGACATCCGCGTCAGCACATCCGCGCGCGACTCAGGTGGCCTTCACTGGGGGACCATCATGATTGCGGATACGGGTCCCGGAATTCCTGCCGAGAAGCTCGCGGCCATCTTTCAGCCGTACTACCGGCTCCCGGGAGCGGAAACCGATGCTCCAGAAGGCATCGGCCTGGGACTCGCAATCTCGCGCGAGCTCATCCGCAAGATGGGTGGCGACATCGAGGTGGAGAGCGAGCTCGGTCGGGGCAGCGTTTTCATCGTGCGGCTCCCGAAGGCGGCCGAGCCGGCTTCATGAGCCTTCGGGAACCAGGGGGCTGCGGCCCTTCCGGGTAACCGACGGCACGGTCGCCCTTTCGGCGCGGCGCGCGGCGGGCCCTTCAGCGGTAGGCGGACTCCGCCGTAGCGCCCATGTGCCGTTCCAGCGCCTTCCTGTCGTTGGCGTGGTCCCGCGCTGCGGCGTAGGTGACGTGCCCGGCGTGCACCAGCTCGGCGAGCGATTGCTCCATCGTCCGCATCCCGTCGCGGCGCAGCTCGATCGCCGACCGGATCTCGACCGTCGTGCCGCTCTCGATGTTCGAGGCGATCTGCGCCCGTACCTGCCCCTGCCGCGCCGTCTCCACCATCCCGACCAGGCGGGTGATGGTGTTGACGGCGTTGATCGTGTGTGCGGTTCCGAGCACCAGGTGGCCCGTCTCCGCGGCCTGCAGGATCAGCTGAAGCTGCTCGTCGCTCCGAACCTCTCCCACCACGATCACGTCCGGGTCCTGACGCAGCGCGTCCTCGAGCGCGCGCGTGAACGACTCCGTGTGGATGCGCACCTCGCGCTGCGAGATGCGGCAGCGCTTGCGGACGTGCACGAACTCGATCGGGTCCTCGATGGTGAGGATGTGCCCGTTCCGCGTGCGGTTGATCCGGTCCAGCAGCGCCGCGAGCGACGTGCT
>DASTVC010000312.1:0-5837 GCA_035759295.1 Longimicrobium sp.
TGGCCGAGGCCGCGCGCCTCGTGGAGGAGGTGTACGAGCCGGACTTCCTGGACATCAACTTCGGCTGCCCCGTCAAGAAGGTCGTCAACCGCAACGGCGGCAGCGGCTGCCTGCGCGACCTCGACCTGGTGCAGTCCATCATCCGCGCCGTCAAGTCCGCGATCTCGATCCCCACGACGGTCAAGATCCGCAGCGGGTTCACGGAAGACACGCGCGACCCCGTGGGCATCGCCCTGCGCTGCCAGGACGCCGGCGCCGAGGCGTTGACGCTGCACGCGCGGACGCGGACGCAGATGTACAGCGGCGTGGCCAACTGGGACGAGATCGCGGCGGTCAAGGCGGCGCTCACCATCCCCGTCATCGGCAACGGCGACGTGTGGTCGGGCGAGGACGCGCGGCGGATGTACGAGCACACGCGCTGCGACGGGATCATGATCGCACGCGGCTCGCACGGGGCGCCGTGGCTGTTCGGGCAGGCGCGCGCGGCGCTGGAGGGGCGGCCCATTCCGCCGGACCCGGATCCCGCGGAGCGCTTTCGCATCGTCATCGAGCACGCGCGGCTGGCCATTGCCTGGGAGACGGACGAGGAAAAGGCGATGATCGAGTTCCGCAAGCACCTGGGGTGGTACACCAAGGGGCTGCCCAACGGGCGCTACCTGCGGCAGGAGCTGTTCGAGGTGAGGGAGCTGGAGGCGGCGGAGCGCCTGCTGGAGGGGTACCTGGCGCAGTACGAGGGAGTGCCCGCTTGACGCCCGAGCGGCTGCGCGCGCTGCTGGCCGAGGTGGCCGGCGGCACGGTGGCGGTGGACGAGGCGGAGCGGCGGCTGGCGTGGGCGCCGGTGGAAGACCTGGACTACGCCCGGGTGGATCACCACCGCGCGCTGCGCCAGGGATTTCCCGAGGTGGTTTTCGGCGCGGGAAAGACGCCGGAGCACCTGGTCGGCATCGCGGAGCGGATCGCGGCGCGGGGGGAGGGCTTTCTGGCCACGCGGGTGCCGGCGGAGGCGGAGGAGCCGCTGCGGCGCGCGCTGCCGGGGATCGAGCTGAACCCGCTGGGGCGGACGGCGTGGCTGACGGCGACGCACCCGGCGGAGCGGAAGACGCGCGGAACCATCCTCATCGTCACCGCGGGGACGAGCGACCTTCCCGTGGCGGAAGAGGCGGCGGTGACGGCGCGGGCGTTCGGCAACTCCGTGGAGCGGCTGACGGACGTGGGGGTGGCCGGCATCCACCGCGTCCTGGCCGCGCGCGACGTGCTGGGCTCCGCCGCCGTCGTCATCGTCGTGGCGGGGATGGAGGGCGCGCTGCCGTCCGTGGTCGGCGGGCTGGTCTCCGTCCCCGTGATCGCGGTGCCGACCAGCGTGGGGTACGGCGCGGCGTTCGGCGGGCTGTCGGCGCTGCTGGGAATGCTGAACTCCTGCGCGTCCGGCGTGACGGTGGTGAACATCGACAACGGGTTCGGCGCCGCGGCCGCCGCGTCGCGCATCAACCTCCTTCCGCCTTCCTGACGATTCGCCCTCGCGACCGCGCACCCGCCCTGCCGCTCGCCGCGTCGGCGCTGGCCTACCTGGCGGCGCTGTTCGCCGCGCCCCGGCTGCCGTGGTGGGGCGACGCGGCGGCGGTCGTCGTCCTTCTCGCCCTCGCCGTCTGGACCCTTCGCGTCCGCGGCAAGGACTCCGCGGCGGCCGCGGCGCTCTGGCCCCCCCTGCACGTCCTGCTCATCGCCACCGGCTCGCTCGCCTCGCCGCTCGTTCCCCTGGCAGCGGGGTGGGCGGGCCTCTTCGCGCGCCGGGCGCCGGCGAAATCCATCCTCCCCGCCGTTGCCGCCGTGGCCGTGCTGGGACTGGCCGCGGACGCGGTGGATGGGACGCTGCCCGGGTGGGCGATGGCGCTGCGCTGGATCCTGCTGATGGCGGTCGCCGCGGGACTGGCGACGCTGGTCGCGAACGGTGGATCCCCCCAGCCGCGGCTGAAGGCGGCGCCGGCGGAGCCCGCCGATGCGCGGCCCCGCCGCTCGGGCGATGCCACGGACGCGGAGGCGGTGGAGACGGCGCTGGCGACGGTGATGCGCGCCACGGACGCGCACGAGGCGGCGCTCTGGCGGGCGGAAGGGGAAGGGGAGGAGCGCACGGCGGCGCTGCTGTCGCGCGTGGCGGCCCCGGACGTGGAGGCGCCGGAGTCGCCCGTGCCGCTCGCCGGACACCCGTTCGCGTGGGCGGTGGACGAGCGGCTGCCGCAGCGCATCGAGCGGGGGAAGAAGCATCTGCCCTCGGCGTGGGCGGCGGAGATGCTGCTGGTGCCGGTGGAGATCGACGAGCGCGTCCTCGTCCTCGCGCTGGCGTATCCGGGGATGGTGCCGCCCGGCGCGGAGACGGCGGCGGCGCGCGCGGGGCACCATCTCGCCACACTGCTGGGGCTGCTGAAGGCGCGGCAGGCGGTGCGGCGGGCGGACGCGGGGATGCGCGCGATGGCGGACGCGGTGCGCACGCTGCCCGGTGAGCTGGAGCTGGACAAGTTCGCCACGCAGCTGGCGGCGGCGGTGCGCACGGGCACGGGCGCGGCCGGCGCCGGCGTGGCGCTGGTGACGGACGACACCGGACGCGGCAAGGTGCTGCACGTCTCCGGCGACTCGATCCCGATGGATGCAGAGGGGTTCGGCGAGGGCGAGTCGCGGCTGGCGCTGGCGGTAAAGCACGGCGTGGAGCTGCACCACGCGGACCTGCGCAAGCAGAACGACCGCCTGCCGCTGCTGACGGCGGCGGAGCGGTGGGAGGCGCCGCCGCGCTCCGCCGCCATCCTGCCGCTGATGCTGGATGGGCGGGCGATGGGCGCGGTGGCGGTCTGGCACACGGAGCCCGGGCGGCTGGGGGAGCGGGAGATGGAGATCGCGCGGATGCTGTGCTCCGTGGCGCCGCTGCCGATGCGGAGCGCGCGGCGCTTCGAGGCGCTGGACCAGCGTGCATCCACCGACCCGCTCACCGGGCTGGCCAACCGCAGCACCTTCGAGGCACGGCTGGCGTCGCTCTCCGGCTACTTCGACCGCTACGCGCGGCCGTTCAGCGTGATTGCGCTGGACGTGGACTTCTTCAAGAAGTTCAACGACACCTGGGGGCACGAGGCGGGCGACCGGGTGCTGCAGCACGTTGCGGAGCTGCTGCAGTCCACCGTGCGCGACGTGGACCTCCCCGCGCGGCTGGGCGGCGAGGAGTTCGTGGTGCTGCTGCCGGAGACGACGGTGGGGCAGGCGGCCGAAGCGGCGGAGCGCATCCGCCGCAACCTGGAGACGCGCACCGTGGACTACAACGGGCAGCGGCTCTCCGTCACGGCCTCCCTCGGCGTCAGCGCCTGTCCTGACTGCACCGCCACCCCGGGCGAGGTGCTGGGCCAGGCGGACGCCGCCCTGTACCGCGCCAAGGACACCGGCCGCAACCGCGTCTCCGTCGCACCGCGGGCGGAGAAGCCCGTCAGCGTGGAGCCGTAGCGCACATCCCTCCGCGTGAGATCTCCGGTTTTCCGTGTCGGTATCAATGTCCGGGGCGCAAAAAGGAGGGAGGACGCGGGCACGTCCTCCCTCATTTCGTTACGGCCGCTACCGGTAGATCAGAACGAGATGTTCAGGCCCACGCCGGCGGTGACGTAGGAGACGTCGAGCTCGGCGTCGCCCAGCAGGCCGCTGATCTCCGTGCTGTAGCGGCGGTAGCCGATCCCGGGGGTCAGGCGGACGTTGGGCGCAATGCCCAGCGCCACGCCGCCGCCCACCTCGAAGCCCACCGACTCGTCGATCCCCTCTTCGATGCCGCCCAGCTCCAGCGTGTGGAACACGGCGCCCGCCCCGATCCACGGCGCCACGCGCGCGCCGCCGCCCGGGAGGGCGGCGGTCAGGCCCACGGAGAAGCCGCTGTCCTCCGCGTCCGGCTCGTCATCGCTGGTCAGGCCGACGCCAAAGCGGGTGTTGCTGTAGGTGCCGTACAGCGCCAGCCCCGGCTGAATGCCCAGCGACACGCCGCCGCCGATGGACGTGCCTTCGTCCACCGCGTCGTCGAAGTCGCCGGTGGGGACGGCGTAGTCCAGGCGCCCCTCCACGGACAGGGGAATGCCCATCTGCGCGTTCGCATCCACCGCCGAAGCCGCAACCGCCGCCAGAACCGCCGCAAACACTGCTTTCTTCATCGCTCTGCCTCCAGAAAACGAAAGACCGGCCATCGACCATCGATGACCGTGCACGGATCTCCGAAAGCAAAACACGGGCCTAAGATGCTTATCAGCAATCGTTTGCGTGGATTTTTGGCGTCAGATGGCGCGGCGCCGGCGGGTGCGGGGCACAGGCGTTGCGTTGAGGGAAAGGCAGAGGGGAGCGTGGCAGGTCTGAGATCGTAAGTCCTTACAGGACAACAGGATTGACAGGATGAGGCGGCGCTGGTAGATTAGGAGCGTCGTTTGAAAACACGGGTTTGGGGCTGTCAAGGTTTCGACGTGTACGGTGAAGCCGTGGCTGCGTGCCGAGGTCCTCGGATACCTCGTAAAACCTCCGGGAAACTAGTAACCGCGAACGATAACTTCGCCCTGGCTGCGTAAGTAGAGACCTTCGGGTTTCCTTACCTCCCGTCTTCCGGTCAGCCCCGCCTGAGGCGGGCCGGCGGGCGTCATCAAATTCTGGCTGGCCTGCGTTTGGCGCCGTGACGGCGCAGGCGAGACTTCCACGGCTGGTTCGCGATGGGCTTCCCACTGGCCGATGAGCGAGCGAGGAGAAAAGAACAGGGGGATACGCACGTAGACGTCGCGAGGGATCTGTAGGCGGACGCGGGTTCGATTCCCGCCAGCTCCACTCAGCAGAAAAGGCCGGGCCCAGCATTCACTGCTGGGCCCGGCCTTTTTGCGTCCGTCACCTCATCCACAACGCATTTTGTTCTCCATCGTGGCGGAAAATGGAACGGGGTTTGCAACGGCATTCGCGCTCCAAGTCGTTGTCGTGCAACTACTTCGGCGGGAGATGGAGAGATGCGCAAGGCGAAAGGGTGGCTGTTCGGCGCCGGGACGGTGGCAGCGCTGGGGTTCGGAGCGGCGCAGGCGATGGCGTCCCCGGGTCCCGCGGCGGGCGCGGCGCCGGTGTGCAACCCGCAGGTCTGCAACCGGGTCTGCCAGGCCATCCCGGGCAGCATCGGCGGCTTCTGCACGTCGGACGGCAGCTGCCAGTGCTACATCGGCGAGTAATTCGCTGAACGACGAAGGCCGCGCCGGCAGACGATTGTCGGCGCGGCCTTCGTTTTGTCATCCCGATTCCAGAAAACACCGTGCCCGGGCAACGGCCGGAACCCCTTCCGGCGGAAAGACTCTGCCGCCCGGCGTCGAGATTCTTCAGTCGGCGCCAGGCTTTGCAGCGAGAGGCAGAGCCCTGCGCGGCGCCTCCTTCAGAATGACAGTTGGGCCGAATGCGGCATTTTCCACCGCAGCGCCCGGGCGAGATCAGGCGGGCGGGGCGTGGGGGAGGCGGAGGATGAAGGTGCTGCCCCGGCCGGGGGTGCTTTCCGCGTGCAGGGTGCCGCCGAGCAGGTGGGCCAGGCGGCGGCTGACGCTCAGGCCCAGGCCCGTGCCCGGCGCGAGCCGCGTCGACCCCTGCTCCACCTGCCAGAAGGGCTCGAAGATGCGCTCCAGGTTTTCGGCCTGAATGCCGATCCCCGTGTCGCGCAGGGAGAACAGCACCTCGCCGCCCTCCGCGCGCGTGGTGAAGGCGATCTCCCCCTGGTCCGTGAACTTGATGGCGTTGCCAAGCAGGTTCAGCAGGATCTGCCGCAGCTTGCGCGGGTCGGTGCGCAGCGGCGGCGAGGGCTCGGCGGCATC
>DASTVC010000313.1:0-5584 GCA_035759295.1 Longimicrobium sp.
CCCGGGCGTTGCCCGGGACAGGGCTCCGCGCGAGGGGAGGGAGATTCTTCGGTCGCGCTGCAGGGTCCGGCGCGACACGGCGGGCTTCGGGGCGGGCGCAGAATGACAGGTGTTTCCGGGGATGCGGTATCCCGCTCAGCGGACCTCATCCTTCCTCCCGCGCCTCCGCCTCCATCCAGCGCGCCCACGGCCGGTGCGCCCGGTAGCGCGGCACCGCGGTGATGCTTTCGCGCGCGACCTCCACCAGCTGCCGCTGCGTGAGCCGCGCGATCGCGTCCTGCACGCCTCGCCGCGACAGGCCGGTGCCCTCGGCGATGGCGCGCAGGCTGAGCGCGGCCTCGTCCACCCCCTCGCCGCGCGTGCGGCGCCACAGGAACAGGTACACCAGGAACGCCGACGGCTGGTGGTCGTGCCCCACCAGGTCCACCATCAGCGTGTCGAGCACGTACGCGTCCACCTCGATCGTCTGCACGGCGGCATCTCCGGTCGCGAGCGGCTATGGCATCCGCTGCCATAGTAGCCGCTTCACGCCTTGTCACGCCAGCGCTTCGTCGCTTTCATTGTGCCCGGATGAGCGACACCTTTTGCCCGGGAGATGAACAGGATGATCAAGGCCATCAAGTTCGTGAGCGTGTACGTGAGCGACCAGGACGCCGCCCTCGCGTTCTACACGCAGAAGCTGGGCTTCACCGTGGTCACCGACCAGCCGATGGGCCCCGGCGCGCGCTGGATCGAGCTCAAGATCCCCGGTGCCGAGACGGGACTGGTGATCGCGAAGCCCATGATGCCGGAGCACCGCATCGGCGGCTTCATGAACATGGCCTTCGTCGCCGACGACGTGCGCAAGACGTACGACGAGCTTTCCGCCCGCGGCGTGGAGTTCACCCAGCCGCCCAAGACCGAGCCCTGGGGCACCAGCGCCATCTTCAGGGACCCCGACGGCAACACCTTTGTCCTTTCGACGAAGTAGCCGCGGACGCGAAGAGGCGGCCCCTGCGGACCGCCTCTCCCATGGACTCCGGCCGGGCGCTTCATCTTGCCGAAGCAGGACAGCTTCCAGACTCGGCCGCCTCCGCTTTTCGTTCAGCAACCCGGTTTACTGCCAGGCGGGCACCATCTCGATCACGGTGGGCGTGGTGACCAGATTGACGCGGCCGCTGCCGTCAACCGCGATCGCCCACGGGTCGGAGGGGACGCCGCCCTGCACCGTCGCCTGGAACAGAATGCGGCCGTCGGCCATGAACGACGGGTACTCTTCCCACACGCCCTCGGTCGCGGTGATGGCCGCGCGGCCGGTGCCGTCCGGGTGAATGCGGTACAGCTCGGCCGTCCCCGTGCCCGGGTCCCACGCGGACCACACCAGCCATGCGCCATCCGGCGACCACGTGATCTCGGTGTAGCTGGCCACCGCCATGTCGGTCACGAAGCGGTCCCCGCTGCCGTCGGCGCCCACGATGCGGAGCTCCGGGCCGCGGCGGTAGGCGATGCTGTTCCCATCCGGAGACCACGTCGGCATCGACTCGTACGCGTCGCCCGTGTACCCGGTCACGGTGCGCCGTCCGCCGCCGTCCGCGTTGACCAGGGTAATGCGCAGCGGCGAGAACGGCGCGGCCGCGGACGCGAACGCCACCCGGTCCGCGGTGGGCGACCACTGCGGATGCAGGTTCAACACCCCGGTCCCCACGATGAGCGCGGAGTCGCGCGTAAAGACGTCGATCGACCAGATGCTGCTGGACTGTGGCCCCGTGTTGCGGACGTACAGAAGCGAATGCCCGCTGGGAGACCAGTCGATGCGCGCCGGTTCCAGCGACGTCCCGCGCTTCAGCTCCACCGCACCGGTGCCGTCTACCTTCGCGACGAAAAGGCCATACCCCTGCCCCGAGCCCAGGCCCCGGAAGTACGCGTACAGGTCCGCCACGCACTGCACGGCGAGCGCGAGCGGGGTTGCCGTGTTCTCCTGCACGGTCACGGTACGGCTGGCGCTCCCCTCGAGCGTGCAGTTGGGAGCGATGCCCGAGATGGCGACCGTATGGCTGCCGGGCGTGAGGCCGGACAGGGTCGCCGGGCCGTTCGGCTGCACGGTCACGGCGGCCCCGCCATCCACCGAGACCGAGTACCCGTCGCGGTCCAGCACCCGGCCCGCCGTCGACACCGTCAGCTGAACGGAGCCGGGGTCCGGCACCTGCGTGCCGCCCCCGTCACAGGCGGCAAGGAGTACAAGCAGGGCCGGGGCGACCATCCGGCGGAACGGAGTTGCCTGGATCATTTCGGATACGTGGGACGAAAGAACGTTGGAGTGCGAGCGTCGCCGGTACACGGCCGCGCCGCCCGGCGTTCCAAACAGACGTTTTGCGAAACGGTGCCGGCCGCCACGGTGGGAGCGGCCCTCATCGATTTCGCGCCCTCATGCGCGCGTGTACGCGCCAGACGCGAAGAGGCGGCCCCTGCGGACCGCCTCTCTCATACCAAATCCTCTAGTTCGGTGTGCAGGGTCGGCAAGGATTAAACGCAGAGAGCGCAGAGTTCAAACGAGAGAGCGCAGAGGATACACCTTCGTCAGTCCTCTGCGCTCTCTCGTTTCTCCTCTGCGCTCTCTGCGTTCCATTCTCATTGCAGACTGCACACGGAATCCGCAGAAACGGTATCATAGATGGGGGATCGGGCGCGGCTACCCCGCGATCAATTCCCGAGCGTGCGGTTCAGCAGGTCCGCCAGACGGTATCCGGCGATCGCGATGCGGGGCTCGGCGGCGATGAAAGCGGCGGTGCGATAGGCCGCCGGCACCGGCTGGTCGCGCACGAGCGGGGCGTGGTAGACGTCGCGCTGCGCCAGGGCCACGCCTTCCTGGGCCCACTGGCCAAACTCGCGCTGGCCGAGCTCGTACGCGAACCTGTCCCTGGGGTGGTGCCGCATCACCATCGCGGCGGCGTCGGTGACCGTCCGCAGCGGAGCCGTGGGCCGGGGCGCACCGAGGCTGTCGGTGAGAATGCCGTCCCACACCGAGTGCAGCGCGCGCGTGCCCAGGCGGAAGGTGTTGCCCCCCCCGTCGCCCCACGGATCCCGCGGCGAAATGCGTCCGCTGGCGTGCAGCGGCTGGTGGATGTCGCCCACCAGGTGAAGGATCCACGCCAGGCCGAGCGCCCGCTGCTCGGGCGATCCCGTCGCCAGCCACTGCTGCATCATGGGCGCATCGCGAAGCAGGTCTCCCTCCGGCCGCCGGTCCACCGGGAGCACTGGCCCGAAATCGGTGTCCTGCCGCCAGAACGTGTCCACGTAATGCCGGTACGGGTGATGGTACTTCTCCATCCGGAGCGGGTTGGCCGTGTCTCTTACCACGTCGGGCCAGGTGGCGGCGAACACGAACAGCGCGATCTCCTGTTCCTCCGAAAGCGTTCCGGCCGCGGAGCCGGCCAGTCCCGTCTCCGGCCCCGCGGCGCGCAGGATGGCGATGGCACGCGTACGGGCCTGCGGCGTCATGTTTTCCCACGCGATCCGCGCGACCACGCGGTGCCCGAAGTCGTCCCACGCGTACGCCGGCCGAACGCCCAGCACGACCGTGGCGAGCGCGGCGATGAGCAGAGAGAAGCGTTTCATTCTGGCCTCCCGCACCGAGGCGGACATGAAGAAAGGTGCAGCCGGGCGAATCGTGGCGGGATGACGCCCCGGTCGGCGCCCGGCCTGCCGGAACCGTCGCACATCACTGTGTGAATCATGCCCTGGCCGGTCAAGCAAACATGCGGATTATGCCCTTCGCGAATCCGCTTGGGGAATCCCCGGCTGCGGACGCGCGGGCGCCTGGGACGCCGCACGCCGCCCGGCCGCCGAGTCCGCGGAGGCGGACTTTGCGTTTTCCCAGCGGCGAATTCATTCGCTCCAGCGGGCGGCACGGTGCCGAACCAGATCCTCAACGGGCATCATCCGCATCAGGTGGTGATACGGAATGGAGCGGGGCGGCCGAGATGCCCGGCCGCCCCGAAACCTCTTCAGCGATGCGATGCAGCCTACGCCCGCACCAGCCGCTTGTACTTGATGCGGTGCGGGATGTCGGCGGCGGGGCCAAGGCGGCGCTTCTTGTCCGCCTCGTACTCGCGGTAGTTGCCCTCGAACCACACCACCTGGCTCTCGCCCTCGAACGCCAGGATGTGCGTGGCGATGCGGTCCAGGAACCAGCGGTCGTGGCTGATCACCACGGCGCAGCCGGCAAAGTCCAGCAGCGCCTCCTCCAGCGCGCGCAGGGTGTCGACGTCCAGGTCGTTGGTGGGCTCGTCAAGCAGGATGAGGTTGCCGCCCTCCTTGAGCACCTTGGCCAGGTGCACCCGGTTGCGCTCGCCGCCGCTGAGGGTCTTTACCAGCTTCTGCTGGTCGCTCCCCTTGAAGTTGAACCACCCGCAGTAGGCGCGGCTGTTCACCTTGGCCTTGCCCAGCTCGATGAAGTCCTGCCCGGCGCTCAGCTCCTGCCACACGCTGTTCTCGCCGTTCAGCGAGTCGCGGCTCTGGTCAACGTACGCCAGCTTGACCGTCGACCCCACGCTCAGCTTGCCGCTGTCGGGCGTCTCGCCGCCCGTGATCATGCGGAACAGCGTGGTCTTGCCGGCACCGTTGGGCCCGATCACGCCCACGATGCCGCCGCGCGGCAGGCGGAACTCCATCCCCTCGAAGAGCAGCTTGTCGCCGAACGCCTTGCTCACGGCGTCCGCCACCACCACCTCGTCGCCCAGCCGCGGCCCGGCGGGGATCACGATCTCGGCCGTGGTGATCTTCTCCCGCTGGTCCTCGTTCAGCAGCTGCTCGTAGCCCTGAATGCGGGCCTTGCTCTTGGCCTGCCGCGCGCGCGGCGCCATGCGCACCCAGTCCAGCTCGCGCTCCAGCGTGCGGCTGCGTGCCGACGACTGCTTTTCCTCGCGCCGCAGCCGCTCCTGCTTCTGCTCCAGCCAACTGGAATAGTTGCCCTTCCAGGGGATTCCCTCGCCGCGGTCCAGCTCCAGGATCCACTCCGCTACGTTGTCCAGGAAGTAGCGGTCGTGGGTAATGGCCACGATGGTGCCCTTGAACGCGCCCAGGTGGTGCTCCAGCCACGCCACGGATTCGGCGTCCAGGTGGTTGGTGGGCTCGTCCAGCAGCAGCATGTCGGGCTCTTCCAGCAGCACCTTGCACAGCGCCACGCGCCGCCGCTCGCCGCCGGACAGGTTCTCCACGCGGGCGTCGGGCGGGGGCAGGCGCAGCGCCTCCATGGCGATCTCGATCTTGCGGTCCAGCTCCCACAGGTCGCCCGCGTCGATCTGGTCCTGCAGGCGCGCCTGCTCCTCCAGCAGCGCGTCGAAGTCCGCGTCGGGCTCGCCGAAGCCCATGTTCACCTCTTCAAACCGCCGCAGCACGTCGCGCTGGTGGCGCACGGCCTCTTCCACGTTGCCGCGCACGTCCAGCGCGGGGTCCAGCTCCGGCTCCTGCGACAGGTAGCTGATGCGGGTGCCCTCGGCCGCCCACGCCTCGCCGTTGAAGTCCTTGTCCACCCCCGCCATGATGCGCAGCAGCGAGCTCTTGCCGCTGCCGTTGGGCCCCACCACGCCGATCTTGGCGCCGGGGT
>DASTVC010000314.1:0-6487 GCA_035759295.1 Longimicrobium sp.
CCTGCGTGGAGTCGGAGCGCGATATTTTGTTGGGTCTCCCCAAAGTGCCCGTTGGATCGATCTTCCATCGGCTCGCTGTCATTCTGAGCGAGGCGCCGCTCCGATCACGGCGGGAACGGACCGGGGTCCGCCGCGCCGACCGAAGAATCTTTATGCTTGCGGCAGTTGCTATCGGTCACGACACACCCGCCTGCGTGGAGTCGGAGCGCGATATTCTGTTGGGTCTCCCCCAAGTGCCCGTGGATCGATCTTCCATCGGCTCGCTGTCATTCTGAGCGAGGCGCCGCTCCGGTCACGGCGGAAACGGGCCGGCATCCGCCGCGCCGACCGAAGAATCTTTATGCTTGCGGCAGTCGCTATCGGTCACGACATACCCGCCTGCGGAGAATCGGAGCGCGATGTTCCATCGGGTGCCTCGCATCCTACGGTTTCATCCACATGCACCCCGTGCTGGCGTGGATCACAACTACTACGTCTACATCCTTTCCAGCGCCAACGGCGTGCTGTACGTGGGGATGACGAACGACCTCATCTATCGCGTCTCCCAGCACAGGCAGGGGAAGATTCCCGGGTTTACGAAGCGGTACAACGTGGATCGCCTGGTCTACTTCGAGCACACGCACCATGTGGACGCGGCGATTGCTCGGGAAAAGCAGATCAAGGGCTGGGTGCGCGAAAAGAAGGCGGCGCTGATCGAGTCGCGGAATCCGCAGTGGGTGGATTTGTATCCAGGGCTGGTGGCGCCGGATGAGCACGGGTGAGGGAGGGCTCCGGAAAACGTGTGAGGCCGGCTTCATCGCGCTTCGGACAAAGATCCTTCGGTCGGCGCACGGGCTGCTGAGCATCTCCGACGGACTCGAGGGGCGCCTCTCTCAGGATGACATCGAGGGGGCAGGAAGGCAGCCCTTACGGGCCGGTGGCGGGGGGCAGGCTTCAACGCGCTTCGGACAAAGATCCTTCGGTCGGCGCACGGGCTGCTGAGTATGTCAGACGGTCAGGATGACATCGAGGGGCAGTGAGGCAGCCCTTACGGGTCTGTGGCGGGGGGCAGGCTTTATCGCGCTTCGGATAAAGATCCTTCGGTCGGCGCACGGGCTGCTGAGTATGTCCGACGGACTCGAGCGGGCGCCTCGCTCAGGATGACAGGTAGGGCAGGGAGGCATGGGAAGGCCTGTCATGGGAATCAAACCTCTCGTTTACCCTTCTTCCGCAGCTGATCCATGGCGTCCAGCGAGGCGGGAGGGCTGTGGCGGCACCGGGACTTTCTGCGGCTGTGGGGGGCGCAGATCGCCAGCGCGTTCGGCAGCCGCATCACGCGCACGGCGCTGCCCATCATCGCCATCCTCACCTTGCGCGCGACGCCGACCGAGGTCGCGATCCTGTCGGCGCTGGGCGTGGCGCCGGGCGTGCTGGTGGGTCTGTTCGCGGGCGGGCGCGTAGACCGCTCGGCCAAGCGGCCGCTGCTGATCGGGGCGGACCTGGTGCGCGCCGGGCTCATCTTCACCATTCCCGCCGCGGCGTGGCTCGGCGTGCTGTCGATGCCGCAGCTGTACGTGGTTGCCGCGGCGGTCGGCGCGGCGACGTCGCTGTTCCAGATCGCGGACAACACCTACCTGCCGTCGCTGGTGGGTCCCGAGCTGCTGCTGGAGGGGAACGCGAAGCTGGAGGCGACGGAGGCCGTGGCGGAAGCGGCGGGGCCGGGCGTGGCCGGGGTGCTGATCCAGGCGCTGACGGCACCGGTCGCCGTGATCGTCGACGGCGTCTCGTACCTGTGGTCGGCGCTGCTGCTGTACGGCATCCGTGCGAAGGAAGCGCCCGTACCGGCGGCCGGCGTAGCGCCGACGGTGTGGAGCGACATCACCACCGGCTTTCGCGCGGCGCTCGCGCATCCGCTCGTGGGGCCGGCAATGCTGGCGGAGGGGGTGATGACCTTCTTTGGCGGGTTCTTTCTGGCGCTGTACATGATCATGGCGCTGGAGACGCTGCACCTTTCGCCCGCCACGCTGGGGCTGATCATCGGCGTGGGCGGGGTGGGGGCGTTCGCGGGTGCGCTGATGGCGGCGCCGCTGGGGCGCAAGCTGGGGACGGGGCCGGCGATGGCGCTCTCCCTGGCGGCCGGGGCGTCGGCGAACCTGCTGATCGCGCTCGCGGCCGGGGCGGGGAAGCTGGCGGTGCCCCTGCTCGTCATCCACCAGTTGGTGGGCGACGCGTTCCTGGGCGCGTACCTCATCCACTCCCTCAGCCTGCGCCAGCGGGTGCTGCCGCAGGCCGTCCTGGGCCGCGCGAACGCCGCCTTTCACGCCGTGGCCGGGCTGATGCTCCCGGCCGGCGCGCTGCTGGCCGGGCCCCTGGCGAGCGCGATCGGAATCGTCCCCACGCTGTGGATCGGTGCGTGCGGCGGGCTGCTGGCCGTGCCCGTCCTGATGACGGCGCCGGTGCTGAGGACGCGCTGATTCAGCGGATGGCGTAGAGATGATGCCCTTCGCGCGACAGGGTCGGCAGATTCGGCGGAAAGAACACGAAAACCCCGCCGACTCGGGAGTCGGCGGGGCATCGGACGGCCGTGTTGAAAGCGGATCAGCCGAGGGCGGCGATCTTCGCGTTCAGGCGGCTCTTGGCGCGGGCGGCCTTGTTGGGATGGATGATCCGCTTGCGCGCGGCCCGGTCCAGCAGCGACGCGGCCTCGCGGAACGCGGAGGCGCCCGTCTCGGCGTTGTCGGCGGTGCGCACCTTCTTGAGCGCGGTGCGCATCTTGGAGCGGAACTGGCGGTTGCGCTCGGCGCGGGCGGCGCTGGTCCGCATCCTCTTTTCGGCGGACTTTACGTTCGGCAAGGCGGATTCTCCAACTGGGATCGGCGCCCGCAGGCACCGCTTTTCGGTTTTGTCCAGAAAACAGGAAGCCCGAATCTACCCCCACCGGCCGCACCTGTCAACCCCGGCGCCGCCTGCGTTTTGACAAGCTTCCGGGCGCCGTTTAGGTTGCGACCCCATGGGAACCTTTGACCTGAATGCCGTACTCCTGGCGCTCCCCATCCTGCTGCTCTCCCTGACCGCGCACGAGTTCGCGCACGCGTGGGTGGCGCTCAGGCAGGGGGATGACACCGCATACATGCTGGGCCGGGTGAGCATGAACCCCATGGCCCACCTGGACTGGATCGGGACCATCCTGTTCCCGGCCATCGCCATCGGCACGGGGGCGCCGCTGCTGGGGTGGGCCCGGCCGGTGCCCACCACGCCGCGAAAGTTCCGCAACTTCAAGCGTGGAACCATCCTGGTGGCCCTGGCGGGCGTGTGCGCCAACGCCATCCTGGCGGTGGTGTTCGCGATCCTGTGCGCGATCATCGCGCAGGTGGCGCAGGCACGGGGCGAGCTGCCGGAGTTCGTGCAGATCTTCTTCACCATGTGCCTGTTCGGGGTGATGGGGAACGTGGGGCTGATCCTCTTCAACCTCCTTCCCATCCCCCCGCTGGACGGCCACCACGTGATGTACCTGATGCTGCCGCCCCATCTGGCACAGCAGTACCGCGCCCTGTACCCGTACGGGATGTTCATTCTGTGGGGGCTGGTGATCACCGGGGCGGTGGGGGTGCTGGTCCCGTTCATCCGCGCGATCAGCAACGTGCTGCTGCTGCCTTCGGGGTACTCGATCTGATGGAGGCGCCCGCGGTCCAGGCCGGCCCGTTCGACATCGACCTGGACCGCTTTCACGGGCCGCTGGACCTGCTGCTGCACCTGATCCGCAACCAGGACATCGACATCTTCGACATCCCCATCTCGAAGATCACGCAGCAGTTCCTGACGGCGATCCGCAACCTGCAGCGGCTGGAGCTGGAGCGGGCGGGGGAATTCCTGGAGATGGCGGCCACGCTGGTGCGCATCAAGGCCCAGATGCTCTTCCCCCGCCGCGGCGACGACGACGAGGCCGAGGATCCCCGCGCCGACCTGGTGCGGCGCCTGCTGGAGTACGAGCACTTTCGCGAGGCGGCGCGGCTGCTGGAGCGGGCGGAGCGCGAGCGGTCGCGCATCTACGCCCGGGGCTTCGTGGAGGTCCGGCCGGCTCCGAAGCTGGCGGATCTGCCCCTCGAGACCACGTGGGACGAGGTGCAGTCGGCGCTGGGCGCGCTGATCGAGCGGCTGAACGCGCCCGAGACGGTGCACCACGTGCGGGGCCGCGAGATCAAGATCGACGACAAGATCCACGAGATACTGGCGGCGCTGCAGCTGGCCCGGCGCGTTGAGTTCGCCCAGATCGTGGCGCCGTGGGGAACGCGGCTGCACGCGGTGGCCACGCTGCTGGCGTCGCTGGAGCTGGCCAAGCGCAGCATGGTGCGGGTGCGGCAGACAGCCCCCTTTGCGGCGCTGTGGATCTACCGGGCAAAGCAGGAGCGGGAGGCGGCGTGATCCGGGCCAGCCGCGTGATCGAGGCGCTGCTGTTCGCCAGCGAAAGCCCGCTCTCACCCGCGGACCTGGCGCGCGCGGACGAGGCGCTGGACGAGGAGCGGGTAGAGGCGGCCATCGCGGAGCTGCGCGGCGAGTACGACCGCGACGCGCGCGCCTTTACCATCTACGAGGTGGGGGGCGGATACCAGCTGCTGACGCGGCCGGAGTTCGCGCCGGTGCTGGAGCGCTTCGACTCCGTGCCCGGCGCGCAGCGGCTGAGCGGGCCGGCGCTGGAGACGCTGGCGATTCTTGCCTATCGCCAACCCGTCGGCCGGGCGGAGGTGGAGGAGATTCGTGGGGTGGGGGCCGGCGGCGTGCTAAAGACGCTGCAGGAGCGGGGGTTGATCGAGGTGGTGGGACGCGGCGAGGGGCTGGGACGCCCCCTGCTGTACGGGACCACGCAGTTCTTTTTGCAGCACTTTGGCTTTCGCAGCCTGGACGACCTGCCGCGCAGCGAGGAGCTGCCGGTGGTGCTGGCGCGGCGGGAGCAACGCAAGGAAGAGGCAGATGGCAGCACGGCAGCCGGGGTTTCTCAAGCGGGGTGAGCCGGTCCGGCTCCAGGCGTTCCTGGCGCGGTCCGGGGTGTCTTCGCGGCGGGCGGCGGAGGAGATGATCACGCACGGCCGCATCGCGGTGAACGGGGAAACCGTCACCGCGATGGGGCTTACCGTCGTGCCCGGCGTTGACCGGGTGGAGGTGGACGGGGAGGAGGTGAAGGTGGCGCCCACCATGTGGCTGGCGCTGCACAAGCCCAAGGGGTACGTGACCACCCGCATCGACCCCTACGACCGCCAGACCGTCTACGACCTGCTGCCGGACAAGTACCACGGCCTCTTTCACGTCGGCCGGCTGGACCGCGACAGCGAGGGGCTGCTGCTGCTGACCAACGACGGCGACCTGGCCAACCGTTTTCTGCACCCGTCGTTCGGCATCACCAAGGAGTACGACGTCGTCTGCACCGGCAAGCCGACGGACGCGGCGCTGCGGCAGCTGGTGGAAGGGGTGGAGCTGGAGGATGGCGTGGCCCAAGCGGAATCCGCCAAGCTGATCGGCCCCGCGGGGAACGGCCTTTCGCGCCTGAAGCTGGTGCTGCGCGAGGGGAAGAAGCGCGAGGTGCGGCGGATGCTGGCCGCGCTGGGCCACGAGGTCACGCGCCTGGTTCGCCAGCGCTTCGGCCCGATCGAGCTGGGCGAGCTGCCCAAGGGCAAGTACCGCATCGTGCAGCCGGAGGAGCTTTCCCACGTGCGTACCCCACCGAAAAAGACCAAGGCACGCGACGCGCACGGTGCCTACGAGGCCGACGAGAAGCCGCGCGCCAAGGCGGGCGCGAAGAAGTCCGCTCGCCCCGCCGCCACGACGGCAGACGGCGAGCGCCGCCCGCGCTCGAAGGACGACCGGGCCGAGGGCCGCACGCCCGCGCGCGGCGGCGCCCGTTCCGGATCCCGCTACGCCGACGGCGACGCGCCGAAGCGTTCCGGCGGCGCGCGTGCCGCGACCCGGCTGGGTACCGGCTCGCGCTTCGACGGCGAGGAGCCGCCCAAAAAGCGGCGCATCGGCCAGGAGAAGCGCGGCCGTCCGGTGGATCTAGACGCCCCGCCGAAGCGCCCCCGCGCCGACGCCGTCCGTAGCGACAATGAGTGGGATGACGCGCCCGCGCCGCGCAGCCGTCCGGATCGCGAGTACGAGGATCGCGGCCCCTCGCGCGGCGCCCGTGCCGGCGGCTCCCGCAGCGGCGGCGCTCGCCCCAGCTTCGGCGCGGATCGCGGCTCCGCCTCTCGCGGCCGCCCCGCCGACCGCGAGGATCGTCCCTCCCGTTCCGGCGGCGCTGAACGCGGTGGTGGATCGCGCGGCGGCCGGTTTGGCGGTGAGGAGCGCGGAGGTGGATCGCGCGGAGGCCGGTTCGGCGGCGAGGAGCGCGGTGGTGGATCGCGCGGCGGCCGTTTCGGCGGTGAGGAGCGCGGTGGTGGAGCCCGCGGCGGCCGTTTCGGCGGGGAGGAGCGCGGTGGTGGAGCCCGCGGCGGCCGGTTTGGCGGTGAGGAGCGCGGAG
>DASTVC010000315.1:0-2454 GCA_035759295.1 Longimicrobium sp.
TGGGACCCGGCGGACCCCGGGCTGGGCGTGGAACTGGTGCGCGAGGGCGACATGGCGGCGCTCGTGGCGCCCGCTGCGGCGCCGGGCGCGGACGCGGACCCCGACTACCTGGCGGCGCGACATTGGGAGGTGCACCGCGCCCTGTTGCGCGACGACGTGGTCCCCGCGCCCGTCGGCGTCGTCTTCGCGGACCACGACGGCGTGCGCGCGTTCCTCACGGAGTCGCACGCGGGGCTTACGGGCGCGCTGGACCGGGTGGCGGGGCGGTGGGAGTTCCGGCTTCACGTGGACGTGGTGGACAGCGCGTTCAGCCGCGACCTGGCGTTGGACCTGTCGACGCACATCTACGCCGAACTGCGCCGCATCAGCGCCGCGGCCGTCACCCTGCCCAACGTCCGCGGCCGCGTGATGAGCGCCGCGTTCCTGGTGGACCGCGGCGCCACGAACGCGTTCCAGGACAAGCTCGAGGTGCTGGCCCGGTTGAACAGCGCGCTGGGGCTGGATTTGACGGGCCCGTGGCCGCCGTATGATTTCGTGACGATGGCGGGGTGAGGGTGAACGGGCCGGCGGCGTTGCGACCCGCGGGGGCCCTCACCCCCGACCGGCCTTTTGCTCGTTCCTCGCAACGGCGGTCGACCCCTCCCCCAAACTGCGGGGGAGGGGTGGTGCAGGCTCCAGATAAGGGTGTTCGAAGCGGGATCGAATTCTCCTCTCCCCCCTGCAGTTCGGGGGGGAGAGGCCGGGTGAGGGGGGGCGCCTGCGGGCGCAGTTCGATCCTTTTCGACGAGTCGTAATCGTTCTCGAACTATACACGCGATGAAGCTGACTTTCGAAGTCTTCGAGCTGAACACGAAGCACGCGTTCAACATCGCGCGGCGGGTCGCGCCGCCGGGGCGCAGGCTGGTGTGGGTGCGCGTCCGTGACGAGGACGGCGTGGAGGGGTGGGGCGAGGCGGCGCCGCAGCCGTTCTACGGCGAGACGGCGGATACCGTCGTCGCCGTGCTGCCGCGGCTGGCGGAGGCGATGGACGAGGCGGCGGAGGGCGACCCGTTCGCGCTGGAGCGCATCGACACGGCGCTGCACCACGCGCTGGCGCACAACGGCTCGGCGCGCGTGGCCGTCTCGGCCGCCCTGCACGATCTGGTCGGCAAGAGGCTGGGGCTGCCGGTGTGGAAGCTGTGGGGGCTGGATCCCGTGGCGCCCAAGTCGTCGTTCACCATCGGCATCGACAGCGTGGAGGTGATGCGGCAGAAGGTGCGCGAGGCGGCGGCGTACCCCATCCTCAAGATCAAGGTGGGGACGCCCAACGACTTCGAGATCCTCACCATGATCCGCGAGGAGGCGCCGGACAAGACCATCCGCGTGGACGCCAACACCGGCTGGACGGCCAAGCAGGCCATCGCCGCCATGCCCATCCTGGCCGACTTCGGCGTGGAGTTCGTCGAGCAGCCGCTCCCCGCGCACGATCTGGCCGGCCTCAAGCTGGTGCGCGAGAACTCGCCGCTCCCCATCATCGCCGACGAATCGTGCGAGAACGCGGCGGACGTGGCAAAGCTGGCGGGAGTGGTCGACGGCGTGAACATCAAGCTCGCCAAGTGCGGAAGCCTCCGCGAGGCAGTGCGCATCGCCCACGCCGCGCGTGCCCACGGGATGAGCGTGATGCTGGGCTGCATGATCGAATCGACGCTGGGCATCGCGGCGGCCGTGCAGGTCGCGCCGCTGGTGGATTACGTCGATCTCGACGGCGCCGCGCTGCTTGCCCGCGACCCGTTCGCCGGTCCGGGGATCGAGGCGGACGGCGCGCTGCGGTTCAACACCGCGCCGGGGCTGGGGGTGACGGAGGCGGGGGAGTCGGAGTAGGCGCTTCGGCTGGCTCCGCGTCGGCGATTGAAATCGCGGCTGGAACGTCACGAAATCCGCCTGCGCGGATTGTGGCCGCGAGACCGGCGCGCAGGAGCGAGCCACGAGAATTCAGAGGGTAGATTTCTCGGTCGCGCCCGGGGCTCCTGCAATCGGAAAGCCGGGTGCGGCGCTCCCTCGAAATGACAGGCTGGCGAGTTTACGCGACGAAACCCGCGGAACTTCGATCGAATTCTCCCCTCTCCCCCGCGCAGCGGGGGAGAGGGGCCGGGGGAGAGGGGGCCCCATCGGGCGCCAGCTCGATGTCTGTCGACGAGCCCGGTCTCCAGCGGCCACGTCTCCCCTCTCCGTGAGGAACGAACGGGGAGGGGCCGGGGGAGGGGCACCCCGCGGACGCAGTTCGATGCCGTTCGAAGCGTCCCGTCCCGGCGACGCGGAGCCGGGGCAGGCCACCACCGCTGGCTGCACTCCATCGCCCGTCCGCTGCACGGACAGTGCGTGACGCGCCTTCCGGCGATACCATGCAGCGCCGGCCTCGTGTGCGCCGGATCCCGCGCCGCCCGCCGAATGACCTCCATCGATCCCCATCCTCCC
>DASTVC010000316.1:0-4689 GCA_035759295.1 Longimicrobium sp.
TTTACAGATGTAAACCGATGTGCACAGGATGTCAACCGAATTCCTTGATTGGCGTACGAGGAGAATGGGATCTGTTTACCAATGTTAACACGGCAAGGTTTATTCAAGGTTGGGGAGAATTTTCCTTTACCGCGCCTTGCTACGTTACTATGTTTCAGGTGACCCTTCCCTAGTGGAATCCCCACTCGCCCGGTTTTTCCGATGATCAGCAGATCTCTTCGCCGCCCCTTCCGGGGGGCCGTGCCTGTTGTGCTCGTGATGGCGGCTGCCTGCACCGACGGTCCGGTAGGACCGAACGTGAATCCGGAGCCTGTGCCGCTCGCCTCCATCGAGTGCCGCGTAAACGTGCCGGCGCTGTCGATGGCGTGCTCATATCCCGAAGAGGTGCTGGCGGGCTCCGCCGTCCGCACCACCCGCCTGATGGGCGGCCAGGACAGGTTCGTGAAGCTGGCGAACTACGGGAACGCGGTGGAGAACGACGTGCTCTCGATGTTCGTGACCGTGCAGAACCTGCTGGCGGACCCGCTGGGCACCACGGACGGGAGCACGGTGACGGGCGTGAAGCTCTTCATCCCCGAGGACCCCAGCAACGGTGTGGAGGTGGCCAACCCCACCGGGACCGACTTCTTTACCGGCGCCAACCAGCCGTTCTTTCTGTACAACCAGATCCTGACCACCTACCAGGTCTCCGACCCCATGCTGTGGCAGTTCACCCTGAACGGTGCGTCGACGTTCTCCTTCAAGGTGTACGTGTACGCCTCGCAGCAGGACGAGAGCGGCAACGGGCTGGACGCGGTGTGGGACGGCAGCAGCAGCACCGACTGGTCGGTGGCCGCCAACTGGACCCCCGCCGTGGTGCCCGGTGCCTCGAGCTCGGTGCAGGTGCCGCCGGCTACCAGCATTCCGGGCGCCTTCATGCCGGTGCTTACGGCCAACGCGTCGGCGCTGCACCTGCGCGTGGGCACCGGCAGCACGCTGGGGCTGGGCGGCTACGGCATGGCGGTGGGCGGCAACGTGGACGCCGTCGGCCCCATCAGCAACGGCTCGGTGACCATGAGCGGCACCGGGGCGCTGCTCAAGGGAACCATCCCCTCGCTGTTCGTTACCGGCAGCACGGCGCTGCAGGGCGCCACGAAGGCAACCGGCGCGGTGAGCGTCACCGGCAGCCTGACCGTCGCCGACTCGGCGCTCTCCATCTCCATTCCCTGACCGCGAACAACGGATCACAGTGATGAATACCATGACTCGCGCATCGCTGATCGCGGCCGCCGTGCTGGCCGCCGCCGCCGCCCCCGCGGCCGCGCAGACCCCCGACTCGGCCTTCGCCGTGAGCAGCGGCGGAATGGGGCTGTTCCGGGTGAACGTGGACGCCGGAGCGCTGTTCGGCGGCGTCTATGACGGCGACGGCGACGGAAGCAACATTCCCGCGGAGGGCGCGGGGACGCGGATGATGTGGTACCCGGGCAAGGCGGCGTTCCGCGCCGGGGGGATCAGCGGCACCCAGTGGGACGCGGCCAACATCGGCGAATACTCGGTGGCCATTGGCCAGGACGTGCGCGCCAGTGCCGCCAACGCGACGGCCTTCGGGCTTCGCAGCACGGCGGCGCAGGTAACCTCCTTTGCCGCCGGCGAGGACAACACGGCTTCGGGCGCGTCCTCGGTGGCGCTGGGCTACCACGCGCACACCAACGCGCGGTCGGGCTCGTTCGTGTTCGGTGACCGCTCCACGGTGGACTCCATCCGCGCAGGCGTAAACCACTCCGCCAACTGGCGCGTCTCGGGCGGCTTCCGTGTCTTCACCAGCAGCAACCTGACCACCGGCGTCACCATCCAGTCGGGCAGCGTCGTGAGCAACTGGGGGCAGAGCAACGCGGTGATCAGCACCAGCACCGGCGCGTACCTGGGCACGGACGGCGTGTGGCATGACGTCTCGGACGTCAACCGCAAGCACCTGTTCGCCGAGGTCTCGGGTGAGGACGTGCTGGCGCGGCTGCGCACCCTGCCCATCACCACCTGGACGTACCGGGTGGACGCCGACGACGTGCGGCACCTGGGGCCCACCGCGCAGGACTTCCATGCCGCCTTTGGCCTGGGCAGCGATCCCACCACCATCGCGGGCGTGGACGAGGGGGGCGTTGCGCTGGCGGCCGCGCAGGCGCTGGATCGCCGCACCACCGGACAGGAAGCCCGCATCCAGGCGCTGGAGGCGCGGAACGCCGAGTTGGAGCGGCAGAACGCGGAGATGCGGGCCCGGCTGGAGCGCATCGAGGCCATGCTGGCGGGCGCGCAGCAGCCCTGACCTGCATCCCGGTGGACGGGAGGGCGGCCTTCCCTCATCTCCCGTCCTACCCATTCCGTTCGCGCACGAAGGTATCCCGGCGCCGGTCCACTCTCGGATCCGGCGGCGGTTGAGGAAGATGATCGGGCAGCGGTGGGGCAGGGGAGTGCCCCCGCCGCGGCGATCGGGACATACCGCCGCGTGGTGCGGCGGAGAACGTTCAGACCGGGCGTCGTGCGGCACGCTGCCGGCGCAGCATCCACCTGAAAGTGAGATCGAGAGCATGAAGCGCACTTCCCTGGCGGCGCTGGCACTGGTCGCCGCGGCGGGTATCGCGGGCCCCGCGGAGGCACAGACCACGGACAGCATGGTGTACGTGTCCGCGGCCTCGACCCTGCGGTTCCGGGTGAACAACGACGGCGGCATGGCGGCCGTGGGCACGTGGAACGGCAACGAGTCGGCGTCGGGCGCGGGCGGCGTGCCGGTGGAGGGCGCCGGCTCGCGGGTGATGTGGTACGGCGGCAAGGCCGCCTTCCGCGCCGGCAACGTGGGGAGCTTTGGCAGCACCTACTGGGACCTGGCCAGCCTGGGCTTCGGCTCCGCGGCGTTCGGGCAGAACACGCGCGCCAGCGGCAACTACTCGTTCGCGGCCAACCTGGCGACGACGGCCAGCGGCGACGAGTCCGTCGCGCTGGGGAACAACGGCACCGCCAGCGGCGACCGCGCCTTTGCCTTCAACGGCACCGCGTCGGGGGTGGGCGCCGTGGCCATCGGCAGCGGCGCACAGGCGACGAACGACGACGCGCTGGCCATGGGGCCCAGCTCCATTGCCGGCGGACTGGCCGCGATCACCCTGGGGCCCAGCATCGCCAACGGCAACTTCGGCGTGGCCATCGGGCTGCAGAACAGCGCCAGCGGACAGTTCTCGGTGGCCATCGGCAAGAACGCGCGCACGGCCAACCGGCAGGGGAGCATCGTGCTGGGCGACGGCTGCGCCGGCTTCTCGTCCGACTCCGTGTATCCGACCGCCAACAACCAGGTGGTCATGCGCGGCTGCGGCGGGGTGAAGGTGTTCACCAACCAGGCCCTTACCTCGGGGGTGGAGCTGGCGGCCGGGAGCAGCGGCTGGCTGGCGGTGTCGGACCGCAACCGCAAGGAGAACTTCCTGGCGCTGGACGGCGAGGACGTGCTGGCCCGCCTGCGCGCCGTGCCGGTGAGCAGCTGGAACTACATCACCCAGGACCGCTCCATCCGCCACATGGGCCCCATGGCGCAGGACTTCTACGCCGCGTTCGGGCTGGGCGAGAACGAGCTGATGATCAACTCCATCGACATCGACGGGGTGAACATGGCGGCCATCCACGCGCTCACGGCGCGCACGGACGCGCTGCAGGCCGAGAACGCCACGCTGCGGCAGGAGAACTCCGACCTGCGCGCCCGCGTGGAGCGCATCGAGGCGCTGCTGGCGGGGCAGGGGACCGTCCCCGCGCAGCCGTAGACCGTCCCGGTGTGGGCGGGGAGGCAGGCCCTCCCCGTCCATCCCCGACGCGGCACCGTATCCATCCCGCACCGAAGTCTCCGTCTGAACCGCAGTCTCGCCCTACCGCTGTCGTAGCGTGTCCGTTCCATCGCAGTACTCCGTTTCACCCTCTCCGTCCCGACTGTAGTACTCCGTCCCACCGCGGTACCCCACTCCCCGTATCACCTTTCCACGCGAGGAAGACTGATGCGCCGTACACTTTCCACCCTGCTGGTCCCCCTGGGCTTCGCGGCGTGCGCGGAGGCGCCGACCGCCCCCCCGGACGCGTCCGCCGAAGCCCCGCCCGACGCCCTGGCGGCGGTTTCAGACGGCCGGATGATGGACCTGTCCGTCGCCCTGGCCGACGCCCGCGCGCGGCTGCTGCCGGCCGTGGCCGAAGGCGGGGCCGCGTCCGCGTCGCTGCGGGCGTCCATGCAGCGCCTGGACGAGCGCCTGGCGGCCGAGGACGCCGAGGGCGTGATGGAGGCCGCGTCCCGGGTAGAGGCCGCCCTGTCCGCCATCCCCGCCGCGGACGCGGAGCCGATCCTGGCCGAGCTGGACGCCGTGCGCTTGGCGCTGGGCGAGGTGCGCGCCTCGGCCAGCGGCCGGGCGAGCGTGCAGGAGCAGTAAAGGCCCGCTCCCTCCCCGGGAGCGCGGGTCCGCAGAACTGAGAGCAGGTTTTCTCCCCCTTTTCTGCATGCCGTGGAGACGCATCCAATGAGAAGCATCGTTGCATCTTCCCCCCGCCGGAACCTGGCCCTGCTCGCGGCGCTCCCCCTGGCGCTGGCGTTCGCGCCCGCCCCCGCGGCGGCCCAGGCCGGAACCATCTACGCCTGCTACATCCCCGCCACGGGGACCGTGTACCGCATCAAGGAGCCGGGGCTGCGCGACA
>DASTVC010000317.1:0-2457 GCA_035759295.1 Longimicrobium sp.
CACGCGTTCGATCAGGGGCGTGGGCGCGCGGGCGTTGCGCCGCAGGCGGGCGGGGTCGATGACGGCCAGCCCGGCCGGCGTGGCGAACCACATCCGGCCGTCCGGCCCCCGCCACGCGCGCGAGATGGACGACGCCTCGCCCGCCATCCCGTCGCGGCTGCCGAACTGCTTCATCCCCAGCGTCCGCATCCGCCCGGCGGCGACCGCCTCGAGCTCCGCGCGCGGCACGTGCCCCACGCCCCACGACCCCGTCAGCCACAGCCGCCCGCGCCCGTCGTCCAGCGCCTGGTAGACGGCGTTGCCGGGAAGCCCGTGGCGCGTGTTGAAGACGAAGACGCTGTCCCCGCGGATGCGCGCCAGCCCGCGCGACGAGCCCACCCACAGCGTGCCGTCCGCGTCTTCCATGATGCGGAAGACGGGCTGCCGCGCCAGCTCCCGCGGCCCGGGAACGAAGCGGCCGCCCACCATGCGGAACAGCCCCTCGCTCTGCGTTCCCACCCACACCGTGCCGCGCCGGTCTTCGAAGACGGAAAGGATGTACGGATCGGTGAGCCCCTCGGCGCGGCCATAGGCGCGGAACCGGCCGTCCCTCATCTGCGCGAGGCCGTTGTAGGTGCCGGCCCACAGCGATCCATCGCGCGCCTCGAACAGCGTGCGCACGCGGTCGTCCGGCAGCCCGTCGCGCGCCCCGAAGGTGACGGCGCGCCCGCCGCGGATCCGCGTCAATCCGCCGTTCGTCGCCACCCAGACGTCGCCGTTGCGGCCGCGCAGCACGTCGCGCGCTACGTCGTCCGCCAGCGCGCCGCCCGCGTGGGTGTAGAGGTCGATGCCACGCTCCGTACGATGCGCCACCCCGCCGTGCGTGGCGATCCACACGCCGCCCGCGCCGTCGCCCTCGATCGCCGAGACCAGGTCGTGCGGCAGGCCGCCGGCGCGGGTGACGGTGGCCACGGCGGTGGGGCGCAGGCGAAAGAGGCCGCCCTGGCGCGACCCCACCCACAGGTTCCCCTCGGCGTCCTGGTGCAGCGTGGCGCCCTGGGCGATGGGCCGGCCGCCGGGGAGGGGCACATGCACGGCGCGGTCGCCCTCCATGCGATACAGCCCGTTCTCCGCCGCCAGCCAGAGCGTGCCCTCGCGGTCGCGCAGGATGGTGTTCACCCGGCGCGGCGCGTCGGCGCCCTCCGCGGCGAGGTGGCGGATCTCTCCGCCCCGGATGCGGGTGATGCCGGTGTCGAAGGTGCCCACCCAGACGGTGCCGTCGCGGTCCGCCCACAGGGAGGAGACCTGGTCCGTCCGCTCGCCCACGGCCTCGTAGCGGCCGTCGCGGTACCGCAGCACCCCGTTCGCCGTGGTGCCGATCCACAGGGTGCCGTCCGGGGTGCGGACCATGTCCATGACGGACGGCTCGTCCATCCCGCGCGGCGCGGGAAGCGGCTCGATGCGCCCGTCGCGCACGCGGCTCACCCCGCCGCGCGTGCCCACCCAGAGCACGCCGCCGGCATCGGGGAGCAGCGCCGTCACCCGGTCGCTCTTCAGCCCGTCGCGCGTGCCGAAGACCGTCCAGCGGCCGCCGGCGTAGCGCACCAGCCCGTCGCGCTCGCTGGCGCCCCACAGCGCGCCGGCGGAGTCCACGTCCACGCGCCAGAAGCTGGCGCGCCCCAGCCCCGGGATGTCGCTCTCGTTGAAGACGCGGAACGCCACCCCGTCAAAGCGCACGATCCCCTCGTACGACGCCAGCCACAGGTAGCCGTCGCGCGTCTGCGTGATGTCGAGCGCAATGTTGGAGGGCAGCCCCTGCTCCGTCCCCCAGCTGGCGAACGCCATCCCCGGCACCTGTCCGTCGACGTGCGCTACGCCGCCCACGGCCAGGCACACCGCGGCCAGCGCCACCACGCGACGGAGCCGCACGGAGCCACGGGTTCGGCGCGAGCCGGGGACCGGGGGGAGGGATGGATGGATGCTGGACATCGAGGCTTTGGGAAGGCCGCGCCACATCAGGGGCTGGACGCCGCCACAAGCTGCGGCGTCTCCCGTCCCGCGAGCAAGGGTTCCGCGCTGTCCCCGGCTCGATTGCGCCATCACACCCGCCGGGATCCGGCCGCACTCTCCGACGAGAATGTGCTGGCTGCTCGAGAGGGTGTTGTGCGGTGCGCCGCGAGGGCGAATAAATTCGCGGCAACAACTACACGAAATCCGCCTTCGCGGATTGGCGGCTCCGGTGTTCGGGACACGGCAGTGCGCGCCCAAGCCCCGGGGCATCCTTCGGTCATGGCCGTTTTTTCTCAAGGCTCCTCCACCGGTGCAGCCGAGCCGCATCCGAGGTACCTTGTCCCCGCACTTTCGCACTTTCGCACTCACGCACTCACGCACTCACGCACTCACGCACTCACGCACTCACGCACTCACGCACTCACGCACTCACGCACTCACGCACTCACGCACTCCCTTGCCTCCCTC
>DASTVC010000318.1:0-6672 GCA_035759295.1 Longimicrobium sp.
GCTCGATTCCGCCGGGCGCGTGGTCGCGTCTGTGACTGTGAGCGGCGACTGGGTGCCCCGGCTGCTCTGGCGCAGCGGCGAACGGCTGGTGATCGCCCTGGGCGCGCGGCGGCTGGCGCGGGCGGAGGCGGCCGGCGGAAAGGCGGCGAGCGGATGGAATTCCACCACGCTGCGAGCGGCGGCGCGCGACCCGCGCGGCCGCTGGGTGTTCACCGCCAACCGCCGCGGCGGCGTGGTGGGCCTGGATCCGGCGACCCTCACGCCCCGCTGGGGGTGGCCGGAGACCGGGGCGGAGGCGGTGGGGCTGGCCGTGTCGCCGCTGGCGGACCGCCTCTACGTCTCGGTGGATCGGGCGGGGGAGGTGCCGCCCGCGGTGCAGGTGCGCGACGCGGGGAGCGGCCGCGTGCTCTTCGCCGCGGACCAGGCAGAGGCGCTGCGTGGGCTGGCCGCGGGGCCGGACGGCACGCTGTACGGCTGGCAGGCCAACGGCCTGGTGGTGCGGCTGCGGCACGGGCCGCAGGGACTGCGGCGCATCTGGGCGGAGAGCCCCGCCGTGCGCGGGTCCGGCGGCGAGCTGGAGGTGCGGGTGGACCCGGCGGGGCGGCGGGTGGCGGTGTTCGGGCGGGGGCGCGGGGCGCGGCTGGCGGTGCTGGACGCGCTGAACGGGCGCGTGCTGGGGCAAACGAACGCGGCGCCCCTGGACGCCGCGTTCGACGTCGGGGGGCGCCTGTACCTGCTGGAGCCCGGGGAGCTGCGGGTGCTGCGGTAGCGCCCGGCTCAGTGCCCCAGGTCGTCGCTTCCGCCGCCCGTGCGCCGCATGAGCAGCGCCGCCGCGATGAACGGCAGCGAGTTGAGCCCCAGGCTGAAGAGCGCCGCGTACATGAGGTACTGGTTCCCGGCTACGATGCTGTACGCCAGGCCGGCGATCGCGGGAAGGGTGATCAGCACGGCGGCGATCAGGGCGAACTTCATCGGTCCGGCTCCAGCGTGGCTCGAAATCGGGTGGCGGTCGTACGGGCTCTCGTTCGCGTCAAGCTACGTTCGCGAGCCGTTTCCCGGCAAGAGAGCCCCCCGTACGGCAGGTGCGGTGCCAATTTCCCTGCGTACATCCATCGGTCGATGCCGCCGCGTCGCCCACCCACTCGTCCCCATCCTCCTTCGCCGCTCATCCCGCCCCCGCGCGACTCATCCCACGAAACATGCGACGTCCTCGCAATCCCGCGCACCTTGGGCTTCGCCTGACGCGCGATCCCGTGAACCGTCTCCCTGGACGACCGCGTCGGGAATTCGCGGGCCTCGTGTGCCTCCGAGAGTTTGCGGGATGGCGCATCAGGTGTTCGTGAAGGCCGGGTCTGGTGCGCTTCCGGCAGGGATCCCCGGCGACGGGTGATGGGGATGAGGGGCCCCTCAAGAGGATTCGGCTCAGCGGAATTGGGTTGCGACCTGCGCGTCGCGCTCTCCAATGACGAGATGACCAGCGATGCAGTGGACGGGTGTCAGGGCACGGCGGCAGGCGGGGGTTGCTCCACGCGTGAGTGGACGCGTCGGGAACGGCAGAGGGACGGAAGTGCGGCAGGGGGCCATCCGCGTTTTCTGGGAGATACCTATCCCGCCATCCTCGTCCCGGCCTGACGCCGACGTCCTGCCGCAAGCGCATTGGAGCCGGCCTCCACGAACACCCGATGCGCGATCTGGCGAAGCCTGGGTTCGCGGGAAGGCCGGGGGGCGTTCCCGCAGAGGGTCGCGCGAGGGGCGGTTCGCGGGATCGCGCATCGGATGAAGCCCGCAGTGGTGAGCCGCGGGGCGCTGCGGCGGGAAAGGTGTTCCAGAAAAAATGCGGATGGCCCCCTGCCGCACCCCATCCGCCTGCCGTTCCCGATGTCCCCAGGGAAGCCCGGTGCACCCCGCCCCGGCCGACGTGCAGGACGCGGTGTCGCGCAGGGTGAACCCGCAACCGCTTCCCGACGGCGGGGCGTACAACCGAATCCGCGGTGAACCATTCATTCACCCTTGCGGCGGGCTGCACGACATCCCGGCAGACGGCAGGGTACCGAATCCGCCTCTCAGCAGGCATCATTCGCCCGGGGCGGAGCCTGCCGGGACACGTCGGGCCAGGCTCACGGGTCCGGAGCGTCCCGGAGACATGGGTAACACCCTCGGCGCCACTCCGGGGCGCGCCTGTTCATCCTCCGCTCCGGATGCGCCGCTCTCAATCGGCCGGGCACGCGCGGTTTTCAGTCGGGACGTAGCTTGTGCGGCGGAAAACGTACGAGGTGGGCAGATGCCGCCTGAACCTTTGCGCCACCGCATGAGTGTCCGTATATTGGTTAGGCTACCCATCAAGCGCTGACACGCATCGCCCCACGCGCACTTGAAGGTTCTCCTCCTCGACGCGGACCGGAGTATCGGTCGAACGCTCGAACCGGAGTTGGACGACGCGGAGCTGTTTTCCGCGCAGTCCCTTTCCGAGGGGCTGCGCATGATTGCGTCCGGGCACTGGGATCTCATCCTGCTGGACGCCGATTTTTCCGGCGCCGGGCTGGAGATTCTGGGGCGCCTGCACGACGACGGGGGGATGGCGCCGGTGGTGCTGCTCACCTCGCAGCCCACCATGGACCTGGCGATGGAGGCTATTCGCCAGGGCGCGCACGACGTGCTTCCCAAGCCGCTTCCCCGCGGCCGCGTGCGCGAGATCCTGCTGGGCGTGGAAGAGATCAAGCGGCTGCGCCCCCTTCCCGAGATGGTCAAGGCCACCGACGACGCCATCGTCGGCGCCAGCCCGCAGATGATGGGCGTCTTCAAGTCCATCGCCCGTGCCGCCACCAGCGACGCCACCGTACTCGTTCTGGGCGAGAGCGGGACGGGAAAGGAGATGGTGGCGCGCGTGCTTCACGCGCGCTCGCGCAGAAACCGCGGGCCCTTCGTGGCCATCAACTGCGCCGCCATCCCCGAGAACCTGCTGGAAAGCGAGCTGTTCGGGCACGAGAAGGGCGCGTTCACCGGCGCCATCGGCCGGCGCATCGGGCGCTTCGAGCGGGCCCACGGCGGCACGCTCTTTCTGGACGAGATCGGCGACATGTCCATGGCGCTGCAGAGCAAGATCCTGCGCGCCATCCAGGAGCGCGAGGTGGAGAGGGTGGGCGGCGGATCGCCCGTGTCCATCGACGTGCGCATTGTCGCGGCCACCAACCGCGACCTGGCCCAGGCGGTGCGCGAAACGCGCTTTCGCGAGGACCTGTACTACCGCCTGGCCGTCGTCACCGTGCTCCTTCCCCCGCTGCGCGACCGCGGCGGCGACCTGGACCTGCTCGCCTCGCACTTCTTTGCGCACTACGCGCGGGAGCACGGGCGCCCGGTGCGCGCGGTGGCGGAGGAGGTGTTCAACGTGCTGCATCGCCACCCCTGGCCCGGCAACGTGCGCCAGCTGCGCAACGCCGCCGAGCGCGCCGTGGTGATGGCCGACGGCGAGATCCTGCTTCCGCAGCACCTTCCCGCCGACATCCTGCACCCGCCCGAGCCGCACTCCGCCAACGGGGCCGGCCCCGCGCCGTCGGAGGCGCCGCTGGTGACGCTGGAGGAGATGGAGAAGCGGATGATTCGCCGCGCCCTGCGCGAGACGGGAAACAACGTTACAGTGGCGGCCGACCGGCTGGGAATTCACCGCAACACGCTGCGGCGAAAGATCACCGACTACGGGATCGAACACTGATCCTGCTACACATGCGGCCCGCAGACTGCACTGGTTCTGTGCACTCCGCACATGTCCGGTGCGGCTCCCGCCCACGCCGGGGTGTACGATCCGTTTGATCTTGTGGACGCAAGTAGTTACATTGCAGCGGGTTGTGGTTTTGCGACCCGTTGCGGGCCCCGCGGTACACACCGTGCTCTGTCGTGCGGAATCCCCTCCCTACCACAGTCCTGGAGGACGTTGAATGGGCTCCATCATCCGTAAGCTCGGCATCACCTTCACGCTGGCCGTCTCGTTTCTCGTGGCGGGGTGCACCGACGACGCGAAAACCCCGCTGTCGGCCGTGCCCACCGGCCCGTCGCTGAGCACCAGCGACATGCAGACGCTGGCCCGCTTTCGCGAGAAGCCGCAGATCACCATCGCCTGGGCCAAGAAGTGGATCGGGCCCGAGGGCGGGCGCCTGGACTTCATGGGCTTCGCCATCGACGTCCCCGCCGGCGCGGTGGACAAGGTGACGATGTTCAGCATCCGCCTGCCGGTGGACCCCAGCGGCGCGGAGCACGTGGTGGCCGAGTTCGGCCCGCACGCCCAGCAGTTCGCAAGGCCGGTGGCCATCGAGCTTCCCCTGCGCGGCACCACTCTCGACGGCTCGGTTGCCCCCACCATCGTCTGGTGGAACGATGCCTGGGTGAACATGGGCGCCACGGTCACGGCCGACGGCCAGCGCCTGCGCACCCTCACGGAACACTTCTCCACGTACGGCACCACCGAAGCGGCTCGCGGTGGCACCTTCGTGACCTCCGGGGGCTGAACTCACCCGCCGTATCGTGTCTCGCATTGAAGCAACGGTAGAAGAGCTGCTCGGACTGCTGCCCGAGGTCGACGAGCTCGAGCTGCTCAGGCTCAAGATCATCGGCGCGGCGGTTCCGGATCCCGGCAAGACCTGGGACAGCTCCAGCGCGTACGCCACGGTCGACAAGCGGATCGTATCCGCCGAAGACGTCGACCGCGTCGTGCAGGAAGCGGAAGAAAGCCTCCGCTCCTACATCGCCTCGCTGTACGAGGGGCTGCGTCCCATCTTCCGGTCCTACTACGCGGGCCATGAAGACGACGCGGTGCTCCGGCTCGTCGCGCTCGGAGAGCAGCTGGAAAGCGGCGGCCGCCTGAAGGGCGCCCGCCAGTGCTACCGTTCCGCGCTCGCGCTTTCGCTCCCGCTTCTGGACAAGGGGCCCCAGATCCTGGCGCTGCGCCGCATCGGCCGCGTATCGCTTACCCTGGGCGACTTTCACGAAGCCGCCTCGCACTACGAGCGGAGCGCGCAGCTTGCGCGGGACGCGGGCGAGGTGCGGGGCGAGGTGGTGGCGCGCACCGGCTACGCCAACGTGCTGGCGTGGCAGGGCCGGTGGGTAGAGGCGGATGCGCGGTACCGCGAGGCGCTGGCGCTGCTGGAAGCGGCGGACGGGCCCGTGCCCAGCCTGGAGCGCGCGCAGCTGTTCAACAACCTGGGGAACATCGACACCTGGCTGGAGCGCCTGGACGACGCCGACGTGGTGCTGGGGCAGGCGCTGGAGATGTGGCGCACCCTGGCGTCGCCGCAGGACATGGCGATCTGCTTTATCAACACCGCGCACCTGCGGGAGCGCGAGGGCCGGTTCGAAGAGGCGCGCGCGGCGTACGAGCACGCCTTCGAGCTCCCTGTGCCGCATTCGCTGCGCTCCGGCATCTCCAGCGACATGGCAGAGATGTGCCTGCGCGAAGGGCACGTTTCGCAGGCGGAGGAGTGGGGCCGCGTCGCCGAGGAGCACGCGATCCGTTCCGGCTCGGCGTACATGCTGGGCCGCATGTACCAGGGCCGCGGCAACATTGCCCGGGCGAGGCGCGACGAGGACGGCTTCACGTTCTTCGAAAAAGCGCTGGAGATCGCGCGCGAGCGGGGCTACCCGTTCCTGGAAGCGGAAACGCTGCGTGACTACGCCGAGCTCCGCCGCCAGACCGAGGGTACGGAAGAGGCGCAGGCGTACCTGGAGCGCGCCCGTGAGATCTTCCAGGAGCTCGGCGCCGTCCGCGACCTGGCCCGCGTGGATGCCTCGCTCGCGGAGCTGAAGCGTCGCATTGAGTCGCCTTTCGTGAGTGAGCCGGAAGAGCCGGAGCAGCCGATGGCCGCCGCCGGAGACTGAGGGAATCTCGCCGCTGGAACGCATGTAGTCCCTCCGCGGCGGCGTCTCCCGGCCCTCTCATCGTCATCACGGATCGTCCGCAAGAGCGCGAAAGGCGCGCCCGGCCCTTGCGAGAAAGTGGCCGGTGAGGTTATTCTTCCCGTGCACCCCTCTTCACAACCTGTTTCCCGGCTTACAAGCAATGCTGGTTCGCAGACTACTCGCGCTTGCGCTGCTCGCGTTTCTGGCCGCGTGTGGCAGGAGCATCACCGCGGTCGACGACCCAGGCGAGAACCGCGGTGGCACCATGGTCACCAGCGGCGGCTGAACCCTGCGCGTGGCGGCACCGGCGGCCCGGACCTGAAAGAGGGTCCGGGCCGCTTCGCGTTTCCGGCGGCGAGAAACGGATGGTCGGGGCTCCTGACACCGCATCCTGAACGAATCAAGCCTCACACGGAGTCAACGGGATCAACGGAGTTCGCTCGTGCGTCCCCGACGCGGTGATGTGAGAGTACGGGTCTACCGTGCGGTGTCGGGGTGCGGCGGCAGTCGCGGGTGACGACGCGCTTGTGGAGGAGCCGCGGGAACGGGAGAGGGATGAAAGCACGGCAGGGGGCCATCCGCATTTTTTCTGGCAACCCCTTTCCCGCCGCAGCGCCCCGCGACTCACCATTCCGGCTCCCCCCTATGCGCGATCCCGCGAACCATACCCTCGCGCGAACCCCGGCGGGAACGCCCCTGGCCTTCTCGCGGGCCCGGGCTTCGCAAGATCGCGCATCGGGTGTTCGTGAAGGGCGGCTCCGGTGCGCTTGCGGGGACGTCGGAGCA
>DASTVC010000319.1:0-7798 GCA_035759295.1 Longimicrobium sp.
GAGGTTCGCCAGGCTCCGGTGCTCCACCATCACCCCCTTGGGCTGCCCCGTGGAGCCGGAGGTGTAGATGACGTACGCAAGATGATCCGGCGTGAGCCCGATGTCCGGGCGGGCGGGGTTCGTCTCCGGCTCCCCGGCCCACGTCCCGGCATCCGCCACCAGGTCGATCAACCGCACGTCGGTCCCGTCGAACAGCCCCGCCAGCGAGCCCTGCGTGAGCAGGACGGCAGGCGCGCTGTCCGCCAGCATGTGGCGCAGCCGCTCCACCGGATAGGCGGGGTCGAGCGGTACGTACGCGCCGCCCGCCTTCATGATCGCGAGCAGGCCGGCCATCATCTCCACCCCGCGGTGGACGCAGATCGCCACCCGTGCGTCCGGTCCCACACCCAGCGCGCGGAGATGGTGGGCGAGCCGGTTCGCGCGCGCGTTCAGCGCCGCGTAGGTCAGCGCCTCGCCTCCACACACCACCGCCGGCGCGTCCGGCGCGCGCTCCACCTGCGCCTCGAAGAGCTCGTGGATGCACAGCTCGCGCGGATACCCGGCCTCCGTGCGGTTCCAATCCTCCACCACCCGGCGCCGCTCCTCCTCCGAGAGCAGCGCGAGCCGATCCACCGCCTGCAGGTCGTCCGCGACGAACGCCTCCAGCACCCGGCGCAGGTACGCCAGGTGGCGCTCGATGGTGGCCTGCTCGAACAGCGACGTGGCCCAGGTCAGGCTCCCCACGATGCGCCCGCCCGCCTCCCCCAGCGCGAGCGACAGGTCGAACTTCGCCGTCGCCGGCAACGCCGCGCCCGCCGAGCCCGCGTCCCCCGGCCCGGGGCCGGCGGGCTCCGGCCGGCCGTCCGACGCGCCCAGCCAGGCGAACATCACCTGGAAGAGCGGCGTGTGCGCCAGGCTGCGCGCGGGCTGCACCAGCTCCACCACCTGCTCGAACGGGATGTCCTGGTTCTGCTGCGCGCCCAGCGACCGCGCCCGTACCTGCTCCAGCAGCTCCGCTACGGCAGGCGAGCCGGAGAGGTCCACACGCAGGGCCAGCGTATTCACGAAGAATCCGATCAGCCCCGCGATCTCCGCGCGGCCGCGGTTGGCGCTGGGCGTGCCGACCACCACGTCGCGCTGCCCCGACAGCCGGCCCAGCACCGCGGCCCACCCCGCCAGCAGCGTCATGAAGAGGGTGGTGCCGCGCCGCTGGCCCAGCGCCTTGAGCCCCGCCGTGAGCTCCTCACCCAGGTCGATCTCCAGGGTGGCCCCGGCGTGGTCCTGCCGCGCGGGGCGCGGATGGTCGGTGGGCAGCTCCAGCAGCTCGGGCGCGCCGGCGAGCGTCGTCTTCCAGTACTCCGCCTGCTGCCGCAGCACCTCGCCGGTGACCCACTTCCGCTGCCAGAGCGCGTAGTCGGCGTACTGGATGGGCAGCGGGGGGAGGGGATTCGCCTCGCCGCGGCGGAAGGCGGTGTAGAGCGTGGTCAGCTCCCGCGTCAGCACCTCCATGCTCCACCCGTCGGAGACGATGTGGTGCATGGTCAGCAGCAGAACGTGCTGGTCGCCGGCCACGCGCACCAGGCGGCCGCGGATGAGCGGCCCGCGCTCCAGGTCGAAGGGCGCGTCCGCCTCTTCGGCCGCCAGCCGGCGCAGCTCCGCCGCGGCGTGGGGGTGCCCGCCCAGGTCGTGCTCCACGAGGTGAAAGGAGCTCTCCTCCGCCGTGGCGATGCGCTGCACCGGCTCGCCCTCCGCCTCCACGAAGGTCGTCCGCAGCGACTCGTGGCGCGCAAGCATCGCATCCAGCGCACGCCGCAGCGCCGCCCGGTCCAGCTCCCCTCCGAACCGCAGCCGCGTGGGGATGTGGTACGTGCTGCCCAGCTCCCCCAGCTGCTCCAGGAACCAGAGCCGCTGCTGCGCGAAGGAGAGCGCGACCGTGCCGCCACGCTCCATCGGCTCGATGGGCGCCGCCGCCGGGCTGCGCGGGAGCCTGGCGGCCCGGGCGAGCTTCAGCAGTCTTTCCGCGTCGATCACGGACGGAGTCAACGTCATGGCGCGAGCACGAGGGTCGCGGTGAACGGGCCCGCCGGACCCGTCGGAGTCGTCGGAGTCGAGCTGGGGGAGCAGCCCGTGGACGTGCTGGGCGAGGATGGAGAGCACCGGCTTCTCGAACAGGTCGGCGATCCCTACCTCCAGGCCCAGCACCTGCCGCACGCGCGAGATCACCCGCACGGCCAGGAGCGAGTGGCCGCCCAGCTCGAAGAAGTTGTCGTGGCGCCCCACCCGCTCCACGCCGAGCACCTCGGCCCAGATCCCGGCCAGCGCCTCCTCGGTCTGGCCCGCCGGCGCCTCGTAGCCGTGCGTCACGAACGCGCCGCCTTCGGGCGCGGGCAGCGCCTTGCGGTCCACCTTGCCGTTGGGCGTCTGCGGAAGCGCGTCCAGACGCACGTACGCCGCCGGAACCATGTACGCGGGCAGCCGCTCCGCCAGGTGCGCGCGCAGCACGTCCACGGACACCGTCTCGTCCGCGGCCACGTACGCCACCAGGCGCGTGTCGCCCGGCGTGTCTTCCCGGGCCAGGACGACGGACGCGTGCACCTGCGGGTGCTCCACCAGCCGCGACTCGATCTCCCCCAGCTCGATACGGAAGCCGCGCACCTTCACCTGGAAGTCCGTGCGGCCCAGGTACTCCAGCTCCCCGTCCGCGTCCGCACGCCGGCGCACCCGGTCCATCGTCCGGTACATCCGCCCGCCCGGCGCGCCGAAGGGGCACGGGAGAAAGCGCTCCGCCGTGATCGCCGGCCGGTTCGCGTATCCGCGTGCCAGGCCGTCGCCCGCCAGGTACAGCTCGCCCGCCGCGCCCAGGGGCACCGGCTGCAGCTGCCCGTCCAGCACGTACGCCTGCGAGTTCGCCAGCGGCGTGCCGATCAGCACCTGCTCCCCGCCCCGCGCGACCAGCGAGTACGTGGAATAGCTGGTGTCCTCCGTGGGCCCGTACAGGTTGCGGACCTTCTCCACCGTCCCCAGCGCGTACAGCCCCTGGGCCAGCTCGTTCGGCAGGGCTTCGCCGGCCAGGTTCACCGTCCGCACGCTCGCCGGGATGCCGCCCGTGCGCAGCAGCTCCGCCGCGGCCGTGGGAACCATGCTCACGTAGCGGATCTGCTGATCGGCGACCGTGGGAAGCTCCAGCGCGTTCTCCACCATCACCAGCGTGCCGCCCCAGCACAGCGCGCCGAACAGCTCCGCCACCGAAACGTCGAAGTTGACGGAGGTGGAGAAGAGGACGGACGCGCGCTCCTCGTCCGCGATGGTGTCGCGCATCCAGTGCAGCAGCACGGACACGGCGGAATGGCAGATCATCACCCCCTTCGGGCGGCCCGTGGACCCGGAGGTGAAGATGACGTGCGACAGGTTCTCGGGGCCGACGCCGCTCTCCGGCGCGTCGGCCGATTCCGCCGCGATGGCGTCGCGGTCGCGGTCCAGCAGAAGCGTGGCCGCGCCCTCCGGCAGCCGGTCCGCGAGGGTGGATTCGGTGATGACCAGCGTGATCGCGGCGTCTTCCAGCATGAAGCCCAGCCGCTCGCGCGGGTACGCCGGGTCCAGCGGCACGTACGCCCCCCCGGCACCCAGCACGCCCAGCATCGCGGCGACCAGCTCCGGCGTGCGCGGCAGGCAGATGCCCACGCGCATCTCCGGCCCCACGCCGCGGCGCCGCAGCGCGTTGGCGATCCGGTTCCCCCGCGCCGCCAGCTCCGCGTACGTCAGCCGCTCGCCGCGCCAGGAGAGCGCGGCGGCGTGGGGCGTCCGCCGCACCTGCGCCTGGAACAGCTCGTGTACGCACGTATCCCGCGGAAGCTCGGGCTCCGTCCGGTTCCACTCCTCCAGGACCAGGCGCCGCTCCGACTCCGGCAGGAGCGGGAGCGTGTCCACGGCCTGACGGTCGTCGGCGGCGAACGCCTCCAGCGCGCGGCGCAGGTACACCAGGTGGCGCTCGATGGTGGCCCGTTCGAAGAGCGCCGTGGCGTACACCATGCTCCCCACGATGCGCCCGCCCGCCTCCCACAGTGCGAGCGACAGGTCGAACTTCGCCGCCACCTTCGACGCCGCACCTGCCGAGCCCACGCCCCCCATCCTCAGGCCGGGAAGCTCCACCCCGCCCTCCGACGCGTTCTGCCAGGAGAGCATCACCTGGAAGAGCGCCGCGTGGGCCATGCTGCGGGTCGGCTGCACCAGCTCCACCACCTGCTCGAAGGGGATGTCCTGGTTCTGCTGTGCGCCCAGCGACCGCGTCCGCACCTGCTCCAGCAGCTCCGCCACGGTGGGCGACCCGGAGAGATCCACGCGCAGGGCGAGGGTGTTGATGAAGAAGCCGATCAGCCCTTCGATCTCCTCGCGCCCACGGTTGGCGCTGGGCGTGCCGACGACCACGTCGTGCTGCCCCGACAGGCGGCTCAGCACGGTGGCCCACCCGGCGAGCGCGGTCATGAAGAGGGTGGTGCCGTGGCGCCGGCCGAGCGCCTTCAGCTCCGCCGTGAGCGCCTCGCCCAGGTCGATCCCCACCAGCCCCCCGGCATGGTCCTGCCGCGCGGGGCGCGGACGGTCGGTGGGGAGCTCCAGCAGCTCCGGCGCCCCGGCGAGCGTCGTCTTCCAGTACTCCGCCTGCTGACGCAGCACCTCGCCATCCACCCACTTCCGCTGCCAGATCGCGTAGTCGGCGTACTGGATGGGCAGCGGGGGGAGCGGATTCGCCTCCCCGCGGCGAAAGGCGGTGTAGAGCGTGGTCAGCTCACGCGTCAGCACCCCCATGCTCCACCCGTCGGAGACGATGTGGTGCATCGTCAGCAGCAGGACGTGCTGGTCGCCGGCCATGCGCACCAGGCGGCCGCGGATGAGCGGCCCGTGCTCCAGGTCGAAGGGCGCGCCCGCCTCCTCGGCCGCCAGCCGATGCAGCTCCGCGACGGCGTCGGGGTGCCCGCCCAGGTCGTGCTCCAGCAGGTGGAACCGGCTCTCCTCGACTGGGGCGATGCGCTGCACCGGCTCGCCCTCCACCTCCACGAACGTCGTCCGCAGCGCCTCGTGGCGCGCAAGCATCGCGTCCAGCGCACGGCGCAGCGCCGGCCGGTCCAGCTCGCCTCCCAGCCGCAGCCGCGTGGGGATGTGGTACGTGTCCCCCAGCCCGCCGAGCTGCTCCAGGAACCAGAGCCGCTGCTGCGCGAAGGAGAGCGGGAGCGCACCGCCACGCTCCACCGGCTCGATGGGCGCCGCCGCCGGACTGCGCTGGAGCCTGGCGGCCCGGGCGAGCTTCAGCAGTCTTTCCGCGTCGATCACCGACGGAGTCAACGTCATGGCGCGAAAACGAGGGTCGCGGTGAACGGGCCAGCCGGGCCCGCCGGAGTCGTGTCGAGGGCGCGAGCTCCTCGGGGTGGAACCGGGCGGGCAGCGCGTGGACGAAGGGCTGGGCCAGCGTGGAGAGCACCGGCTTCTCGAACGGGTCAGCGATCCCCACCTCGACGCCCGGCACCTGCCGCACACGCAAGATCACCCACCGCCAGAAGCGAGGGATGGCTGTGGATCGGGTACGTGGAACGCGCACGGATCCCCCCTCGTCCGGCGGAGCGGCCGCACGAGGGAAGACGTCGATGCCGCGGGTGAACTCCGCGCGGCGGGCGTGAAGCGGCCCACGGAGCCGCGCCACCTGCACCGCACCGATGTACAGCTCGCCAGGGGGGGGAACAAACGATAGCCCGGCCCCTGTCTGGTTGTCAACGATTCCCGTGTCAAAAAGATAGGGAAAATGTATCAATACTTCCTTCCCGGCGACGCCGCTAACAGAGGACACCGCGGCGGATCACCTGCGTTGGGATTTGAGCCCCGTCGTCAAGATTTTCTGTGGGGCAGGAGACTGCGAGGAACAACCGATTCACTACATCATGCTGATAAAAATGGATTTGCCACGATCTGCCGCTTTGGATCTCCACCTGTCCCGCAATATGCTTCGTACACGCCGAGACACAAAAGGCGCGTGTCGGATCGAGCGCTGTTACTCAAAGACTCGTTCGTGTGATGCGGCAACGGGACGCTCTGGGGGCGAAACGCCAGCGGGTGATAACGAAATCCGCAAAAAGACTGCGTCCCGAAGATCGCCGTCATTCTGAGGAAGGCGCCCGCGCGAAATCGTCTTCACGCTCCAGTGCCTGTGCGCCGACGGAAGAATCTCTACGATGGGCGCACGGTCCTGCCGGCTACGTTGGCCTCATCGCAAAGGACCCACCCGTTCCCGATAAAAATCCTTCGGCCGGCGCACAGGCAACGGTGCGACTGGGAGGGACGGAGCGCGCGCCTCTCCCAGACACCGGCCGCACGTTCACCCCAATTTAGCTCACGGAGCCGCTAAAACGGACAGTGGCAACGTCCCTTGGCCGACCGCGCGCGACAGCGCCGCGCCGAGCGTGGCCGCGTTCGGCGCCTGCATCATGGACACGTGCGTCCCCGGCACGGGCGTGATCCGCAGCTGCGCCGCCGAGACCGTCGCTCGCCAGCCGCGCGACGGCTCCGGGTCGGCGCTCTCCCGGGCGGGAAAGAGGTGGACGGCCACCGGGAGCGGCTGCGGAGCGTATTCGCGCAGGGCGTGCTGGTGGCTGCGCAGGCGGTCGCGCATCCGCAGCGCCTCCTCGACGGTGACGTGGCCGGGGAGAAGCCTCTGCTCGCGGCACCGGGTGACGAAGGTCTCCAGGTCAACTTCGCCGGTGGCGGCGCCCGCCTCGTCGGGGTCCACTCCCCCGCTCCCTTCCACGGCCTCACCCATCCGGAGCAGGTGCAGGAGCAGCGCGTGTTCCTGCGCCGCGTCGTTCGAGACGGCGGCGGCGCGAGCGGGGTGGTAGCTGTCGAACATCCCCACGAACTCCACGACCTCGTCCCGGCCGATCAGCTGCGAGGCGACCTCGTAGGCCAGCAACCCGCCGAACGACCACCCCGCCACCCGGTACGGCCCTGAAGGCTGCACCTCGAGAATCATCCGCACCAGGCGTGTCGCCATCCCCTCGACAGTGCGGAGCGGCGGCTCCGACGGCGACGGCGCCGGCAGCGCGTACACCGGGATGTCGTCGTCGATGTGGGGATGGAGCACCTGTGCGTACGCGATGGACCCTGCTCCCTCGTACGCCAGGAAGAGCGGGGGCTGCGAGCCGGACGGACGGATGGCGATCGCCCCGTCGCTCTGGACCCCGGGTTCGGAGCCGGAAACGCGCGCGGCGAGCGATTCCACCGTCGGGTGCGAGAACAGGTGCTCCAGCGAAGCCTCCATCCCCAGCACCTGCCGCATTTGCGAGATCACTTTCACCGCCAGGAGCGAGTGGCCGCCCAGCTCGAAGAAGTTGTCGTGGCGCCCCACCCGCTCCACGCCCAGCAGTTCCGCCCAGATGGCCACCAGCGCCTCCTCCAGCTCGCCGACGGGCGCCTCGTACCGCCGCGCGGCAAAGGCGCCGCCTTCGGGGGCCGGCAACGCGTTGCGGTCCACCTTTCCGTTGGGAGTAAGAGGAAGCGCAGGGAGATGGACGTACGCCGCCGGCACCATGTGCTCGGGCAGACGCGCGCCCAAGTGAGCGCGCAGCGGTTCGATCTCGAGAGCGGCGTCGCCCGTGTAATACGCGACCAGCCGCCGGTCGCCCGCGTCGTTCTCGCGCGCGATGACCACCGCGTCGCGCACCTGCGGATGCTCCAGCAGCCGCGCCTCGATCTCGCCCAGCTCCACGCGGAAGCCGCGGATCTTCACCTGGAAGTCGTCGCGTCCCAGGAACTCGATCGTCCCGTCGGGACGCCAGCG
>DASTVC010000320.1:0-6070 GCA_035759295.1 Longimicrobium sp.
CTACAATGCGCCCACGCCGTTCACGGAAGAGACGGAGGCGATCGGCCTTTCCGCGCTCCGTCCGCTGGAGGGCGTCAAGGCGGAGCGGGCACGCGGCGCGTCGCTGGACGTGGGCCGCGCCTTTGGCCAGGTGGAGCTGAATGCCACCGTCTTCGGCTCCGTGATCGACGACGCGCTGCAGCTGGTGCCGTTCGCGTTCCCCGGCGGCCCCTCCGTGGGGCTGGTCAACGTCCCCGGCGAGACGCGGACGTGGGGGACGGAGGCGCTCTTCCGCTACCACGCGGAGCCCTGGCACGTGACCGCCACCCACACCTGGACCCGCGCCACGGAGCCCCTGCTCACCGGCGGCCGCCGCGAGGTGCCGGTCACGCCGCGCCACCAGGCCGGCATCGTGGGGATGTGGGAGGCCGAGGGCCGCGGCCGCGTGGGCGTGGAATTCTACTACACGGGGCGCCAATCGCTGGACGACAACCCGTATCGATCCACCAGCCGGCCCTACCTCGTCGTGGGACTGCTGCTGGAGCGGCGGATCGGGCCCGCGCGTGTCTTCGTCAACGCCGAGAACCTGCTGGACGCGCGGCAGACGCGCTGGGATCCGCTGCCGCTGCTGGAGCGCTCCCGCGAGCTGCGCTGGACCACGGACGCATGGGCGCCGCTGGAAGGCCGGTCCGTCAACGCGGGCGTGCGGCTGGACCTGTGATGGGACGGATGGCCCGCCGCCTGCGGCTTTCCCGCTGACCCGGAGGGATGCGGATGACGAAGCGGACGGGATGGTGGATGACGACGATCGCGGCGGCCGCGGCGATGGTGCCGCGGCCGGCGTACGCGCACGTCAAGTGGTTCGCGGAGTTCAGCTTCGCCGATCCGCCGCTGAGCGTGGCGCAGGCGGCGACCCCGGCCTTCTTCGCCCTCGCCGCGCTCAGCATGGTGGTGATCGGCGCGATGGTGCTGCTGGACCGGCGGCTGCAGAACGCGGCCTGGTACCGCGGCGTGAACGACTGGCTGGCGGAACGGCGCGGCGACGCGCTGCTGGTGATGCGCATCGGGGTGTTCGCCACGCTGCTGCTGGCGTGGCAGGCAGACGCGCTGCTGGCGCCGGAGCTGCGCGTGTGGGCGGGGTGGATCGGCTGGCTGCAGTTCGTGTTCGCGCTGCTGCTCCTGTTTCCGCGCACCGTTCCCGTCGCCGGCGGCGGGCTGATTGCGCTTTACCTGCTGGCCGCGGCCCGCTTTGGCGCCTTTCACCTGCTGGACTACCTGTTCTTTGCCGGCGCCGGCTGGTACCTGCTGGTAAGCCGGGCGCGGAGCGAGCGCATCCGCGGCACCGGCCTGCCGGCGCTGTACGCCACCGTGGGATTCTCGCTCTGCTGGGTGGCGCTGGAGAAGATCGTCTATCCGCAGTGGGCGCTGTACCTGCTCGACCAGCATCCGCAGCTCACGCTGGGGCTGGAGACGCGCTTCTTTCTGCTGGCGGCGGCGTTCGTGGAGTTCAGCCTGGGCTATCTGCTCATCATCAACCTGCTGCAGCGGCCGCTGGCGCTGGTCATCACCCTCGTCTTCTTCCTGACGACCACGGTGTTCGGCAAGCTGGAGGTGATCGGCCACACCCCCATCCACGCCGCGCTGATCGTATTTCTGCTGCAGGGGCCCGGCACCACCTACCAGCCCCCTATCGCATTCCATCGCAAGCTGGGCCTGCGCACCGCCTTTGCCGCGATGAACTTCGCGCTGCTGCTGGCCATCCTCCTCCCCCTCTACGCCGCCGCCGCGCACGCCCAGGCCCACGAGGCAACGGCGTCAGTGGCGGCATCACAGCAAGACGGCGGCGTTCCAGGAATCGTCCGCAGCCGCGCCACCGCGCACCGCAGCGTTGTCATTTCGAAGGAGGCGCCGCACGAAACCGTCCCCCACTCCCGACCGTAGCGCCGACTGAGAAATCCAACCTCCGGCCGCTCCTGATTGTTCGTCGAGCCGTCGACGTGTGGAATCGCTTCTTTGAGGGAGGCCACCGCGGGACCTCCATCCACCCGGGGATGATCGATCAAATCACGACGGGGGTGGCGATGGGCGGGCGACCGGCGGGACGAGCGGAGGCACCGGGCTCGCCTGATCGCACAGGCGCTCCAGCTCGGCTTCGGAAAACTCTTCCCAATGCTGCGGAATGGGCGTAAGCCGGCGCTTTTCCGTGGGGCACTCGAACGTCAGCCACCCCGTCGCCAGCTGCGGAGACAGAAAGAGCGGCGGCTTGCGCCGGTCGGCGCTGGCGCGGCGCTCGGTCCCCGTATAGCGGAACACCGGCTCGGGGCTGCGGCGATCGTATCCAATCCGCCGCTCGTGCGTGTCGTGCAGCCCCGGCATTACGTTCCAGACCTGCCAGGTCACGCCCTCCCCGGTGCGGAACGAGCGGATGGGCATGGCGGCTCAGCGGCGTGGGAAGGAGGTCATGCCGCGGAGGCCGGCTGCTGCCGCGCCTGCGCGCACAGCGCCTCGAGCTCCGCGTCGGATGCGGCGTCCCACTGCGCCGGCGGCGGCGACAGGCGCCGCTTCTCGCGCTCGCAGGCAAAGCACACCCAGCCGCCGGAAAGCTCCGGGTGCCGCAGCTGCAACCGCCGGTCGCGCACGCGCCGCTCCGGCGTCCAGTCGGGCGTGACGCGTGTACGCCGGTCCGCGCCCGCGCGCTTCTGCGTATAGACCCGGTGCGGCGGAACGTCCCACGCCGTCCAGGCGGTGCCCCTCGAGTCGGTGAATTCGCGCAGTGCCATTTCGGTCGATGGTCGCAATGAAAGGTGCAGCCCGTTTTTCTGATGCAAAGCCCATACCTGCAAACACTTAGCGCGAATCGTCCGGTCGGTGTGCATGCGGCTGTGCAAAGGGTTTGTCCCGAGAAAACCCTGTAAGTAGGCTGAAAACAGCTGGCGCGATGATTGCTGCAACGCGGCGTTGTCGCAGATGCCGTAGCGTGGCACCGCAGCAGGAGGGGAAGTGATGTCGATACGTGTATTTCGCGATCCGGAAGGTCGCGAGTGGCAGGTGTGGGACGTGGTGCCCGGCCGGGAGGTGGAATCCGGCTCGCACCGCCGCCACTACCTTCCGCCGGAGATGGCGGAGGGCTGGCTCTGTTTCGAGGCCGCCGACCAGAAGCGACGCCTGACCCCCTTCCCGGCCGACTGGGAGCAGAAGGACGACGACTTCATGGACCTTCTCTGCCGCTCCGCCGAGCCCGTCGTCCGCCGCGCCCCCGCGCATCAGGGGAACGGCGTGGCGCAGGTCGGGATGGAGGAGGCGGCGCACGGCCCGGGCTGAGGTCGTCGTCTTCCGAAGCATCCACCCGAAACGAAAGCGGCCCCCGGCGCAGATGCCGGGGGCCGCTGGTCTGTCGCGCGTCGCCTGCTTACGACAGGCGCCGGGGCTCGCCCTCGACCGCCGATTCCACCGGCAGGGCCGCGGGGGTGGCCAGCGGCTGCGCGGGAACCGCGGGCTGCGCCAGGTAGTTCTGCTGCGCGTTGGCCTGGATGGACTGCTCGTCCACGCCGTTCAGCGCGCGCTTGAAGTCGCGAATGCCCTTGCCCATCCCGTTCGCCAGCTCCGGCAGCCGCTTGGCGCCGAACAGAAGCAGCATGACGAAAAAGATCAGGACAAGCTCGAAAGGACCAAGACCGAGACCCATCGTATCCTCGCTTGAAAGAGAGCGAAAAGCGGCAGCCCGCGTGAAGAAACCGTTCCAGAATTCGGCACCCCGACGGGCCGGGAAGCAGGGGGCTGCCTGGCAGGTCGTGCCGAAGTACAGGGAAGATAATCGCGCAGCCCCGTTCCGACAACCATCCCGGTCAACTTTCAGGCATTCCCGAAACCCTTGTCGGGCAGAGCCTTACGCTGCATCGGCCCGCTCCCCGCACGTCCCTCATCCGCCCTTAATGGACGCCTCCAGCGCCCGGATGGCCAAACGGATGGGCTCCGGCAGCGGCGTCTTGCGTCCCGCCGCGTAGTCGTACGCCACCAGCGTTCCGCCCCCCTCCGCCGCCACCTCGCCCTGCGCGCGGCTCACGATGCGGTACTCCTGCGTAAAGCGGTCCTCCCCCACCTCCGCAACACGCGCGCCGATCACCACCGTATCGGGATACACCACCGGCCGCCGGTAGCGCGCGTGGGTGGAACCCAGGATGGGCCCCACCTGCTGCTGCGCCGTAAGCTCGCGAAACCCGATGCGCTCCAGGTAGGCAATGCGCGCGCCCTCGAAGTACGTGAAGAACACCGCGTGGTTCACGTGGCGAAAGTAGTCCATCTCCGCCCACGCCACCGGCCACTCCACCACCACCGGGAACTCCGCCCGCAGCCGCCGCTCCGCCTCGCTCCACTCGACGCTGTCGGAGGATGATCCGTCCGTCATCACATTCCCGTTCACCCGTTCACCCGTTCACCCGTTCACCCGTTCACCCGTTCACCCGTTCACCCGTTCACCCGTTCACCCGTTCACCTTCTCCGCCGCCCCAATCCCCGCCGCCCGCCCCGTCGCCCACGCCCAGAAGAAGTTGTATCCCCCGATCGGCCCAAAGCAGTCCAGGATCTCGCCGCAGAGAAAGAGCCCCGGCACCACGCGGCTCTCCCCCGTGCGCGGGTCCACCTCGCCCAGGGGCACGCCGCCGCCCGTGACCTCGGCCTTCTTGTATCCCTCGTCGCCCGTCCAGGGGAGCGGGTAGCGGGCCAGCGCCTCCACCAGCCGCGCCCGCTCGTCGCGCCGCAGCTGCGACCGGGTGCGCTCCGGGTCCACCCCGCACTCGTCCAGCAGCGTGTCCGCCAGCCGGTGCGGCAGCTGGCGCCGCACGAGCGATCCAATGGTGCCCGGCCCGGCCTCCAGCAGCAGCGCCTCCCACCCGCGCGCATCCATCGGCGTCCACTGCACCAGCACCGGCTGCCGGGGCCCTGCCTCGCGCGCCGAGCGCACGGCCAGGTGCGACACGTCCAGCACCGTGGGGCCGCTGTAGCCGCGGTGGGTGAACAGAAAGCCGCCGCGCGCCTGCAGGCTCCCCTTCGCCAGCGGCGCGTCCACCGTCACCTCCAGCGAGATCCCGGCGAGCGGCGCGTGCACCGCCGGGTCCGCCGTCAGCGGGGTGAGCGCCGCGTAGGTGTCGTGCATCCCGTGCCCCAGCTGCCGGACGATGCGCATCCCCGTTCCGTCGCTCCCCGTCGCCGGCACGGAAAGCCCGCCCGTAGCCAGGATGACGGCGGACGCGGCGATCTCCCGCCCGCCGTCCAGCAGCACCTTCCACGGCTCGTCGCCCGACGGCGAACGCAGCCTGACCACGTACGTGTCGAACATCGTCTCCGCCCCACGCCGGCGCGCCAGCTCCAGCAGCCCGTCGCGGACGTCGCGCGCCCGGTTGCTCTCCGGAAAGAGCTTTCCCGTCTCCGGCTCCAGCACCAGCCGCAGCCCCACCTCGTCCTCGAAGAAACGGCGCTGCTGCTCCAGCGGCCACGACAGCAGCATCTTCTTCATCGAGTTGCGCGACGATGCCGTGAAGTACCGCCCCGCGTCTACCTGCGAGGGAAGCACGTTGCACCGCCCGCCGCCGCTGATGAGGATCTTGCGGCCGCCGTCGCGGGTGCGCTCCACCAGCAGCGTGCGCCGGCCGCCGCGCGCCGCGAAGATCGCCGCCATCGTCCCCGCGGCCCCGGCCCCCACCACCACGATCGGCAGATCGGCGTCCGTCACGTCTTCTCGTCTTTATATAGGTGTGTTCGCGCGGGGATGATACGCGCCTGCATCTGTCGCGGCTACCGGCGAGTTCCGTTCCGGCGTCGGAGCGAGGCTGAACGGCGGGTGTGGGCGTGCCCCTCCGCTGCGCTCCGGGTCGGGCTGCGCGCGCCGTAAGCAACGATACAACTGTTGCTAACGGCGCCGAGCCCACGGCGCTCACAGGCTTCTCGACGTTCCCGGCTCGCTCGTGCATGCGCGCCGTGTTCTCGGCCCTCCGGGCGCGCATCCCTCACGCAAACGGCGAAGGCGAGCGACTGGCATCGAGCTGCGCCCACCGGGGTGCCCCTCCCCCGGCCCCTCCCCGTTCGTTCCTCACGG
>DASTVC010000321.1:0-12761 GCA_035759295.1 Longimicrobium sp.
TGGCGAGGAGCGCGCTCGATGGATCAGGCCCGCGCTGGCGCTTGGCGGCGCGCACCATGTCGCCCAGCAGCGCGCTTGCCGTCGGGCCGCCGCCCGCGCCGGGGCCGCCGAGCGCGATGCGGCCGTTCCAGCGGCTGTCGATGACCACGAGATTCGCCTCGTCGCGGGTGCGAGCCAGGTCGCTGCCGGCGGCGACCAGCACGGGCTCGACGCTGGCCGCCACCCCCTCCGCCGTCCGCGCCGCCTCCGCCACCATGCGCACGGCGCCGTCCAGTGCGCGGGCGGTGCGGGCCAGGCGGTCCGCGTCGCCACTCAGGCCGCGGCGGCGTACCTGCAGGCTGGCGGGCTCCACGCCGAAAGCCAGCCACGCCAGGATGCGCAGCTTGTCCGCCGCGTCCTCGCCGCTCAGGTCGCGCGAGGGGTCCGCCTCCGCGAAGCCGCGCGCCTGCGCATCCGCCAGCGCGTCGGGGAACGACCATCCATCCTCCAGCCGGCTCAGGATGTAGTTCGTCGTCCCGTTCAGAATCCCCCGCACGCGGGTGATCCCCGTCAGCGACAGCGAGTCGCGCAGCGCGCGGACGACGGGGATGCCGCCCGCCGCCGCGCTCTCGAAGTCCAGCCGCCCGCCGTGCCGCCGCACCAGCGCCGCCAGCTCCGGCCCGTACGCCGCGACCAGCGCCTTGTTCGCCGTCACCAGCCGCTTGCCACCTTCCAGCGCCGCCGTCGCGATCCGCAGCGCCGGATCGATTCCGCTGATCGCCTCAACGACCACGTCCGCTTCCGCCGCTGCGGCCAGGAACGCGTCCACGTCTGTCGTCAGGAGCGAGGTGTCCAGTTCGCCAGGCCGCGGGCGGCCGCGGTGCGCCACCAGCACGCGCACCAGATGAAAGCGCACGCCGTGGCGCTGGCGGATGTCGTCCGCGGCGTGATGGAGGATGCGCACCAGCTCGCCGCCCACGGTGCCGCACCCCGCCAGCGCCACGCGCACCGTCCGCACGCCAAGGGACACGCGGGGGATGCGGGTACGGCCCTCCTCGATCTTCAATGCAGCGCTCATCGTTCGTAGCCTCCAGCCCCGGCCGGTTCCGCTGACCGGAGCGCGTCTTCGAGGATTTCGGCCACCTGCCCAGTCTCCAGCAGAAACGCGTCGTGGCCGTGAATCGACCGGATCTCCCGGTATTCCGCGCCCCCCGCTTCCGTCCATGCGCGCACGTCGTCCGCGCTGTACAGCAGGTCGCCGGGGATGCCGATGCCGACCAGCCGCCCCTCGATCCGCCGTAGCGCCGCGCCAATCCCGCCGCGCCCCGCGCCCACGTCGTGCGAGTCCATCGCGCCCGTCAGCGTGCGGTAGGCGCGGACGGTAAATCGCTCGCGCAGCTTGCGGCCGTGGTGGTCCAGGTACGCGCCGACGGTCCAGTCGCCTTGCTCCGTCCGCCCGCGCCCGAACCGCTGCGCCTGCTCGCCGGGCGTGCGGTACGTCATCATCCCGATCATCCGCGCGATCTCCAGCCCGCGCTCGCCCGCCGCGTCGATCATCCGGCGCTGGATGTGGTTCCACGCGATGGCGTGTGCCGTGTGCGCGGACGGCGCGGCGAGGACGACGACGGACCGCGCCAGCGCCGGGTTCTGCGCCGCCCACTCCAGCCCCACCATCCCGCCCAGCGACCCGCCCGTCACAAGCGCCACGGACGCGATCCCCAATTCCTCGATCAGAAGCTGGATCAGCCGCGCCTGGTCGCGCGTGGTGATCGGCGGATGCGGACGATCGTCATCATCCCACCCATCGAACGACGTCCCGTAGCACGAGCCGAGGAGGTTCGTGCACAGCACGGCGTATCGATCCGTGTCGATCGTCTTGGCGGGGCCGATGGCGTCCGCCCACCAGTCGCCCGCCGCGTCCGCCGAGCCGGTGAGCGCGTGGACGATCAGGACGAGGTTGTCGCGGGCCTCGTTCAGCGCGCCGTCCAGGTGGTAGGCCTGGACGACGCCGCGCAGCACCGCCCCGCTCTCCAGCGCGAAGTCGCCGACGCGCTGATACCCGCGCTCCCGCGTGCTCATGCCGCCTCCAGCGCCAGCACCGAGACGACAGTGCCGCCACGGCCGGAGAGCGGCGCGCGGTGGTGGTAGACGCGCAGCGGAACGCCGCGCTCCAGCGCCAGCCGCGCGGCCGTGGGGTGGACGACGCGCGCCCCGCCCTCCGCCAGCACCACCAGCGCCAGCGGGTCGATCCGGGCGATGCGGCGCGCGTCGGCGTGGGCGCGCGGGTCGCGGTCGAAGACGGCGGCGACGTCGGTGACGATGTGGCACTCGACGGAGCCGAGCGCCGCCGCCAGCGCGACGGCGGAAGTGTCGGATCCGCCGCGCCCCAGCGTGACCGTCTCCCCGTCGTCGCGCGCGCCCTGGAATCCGCTGACCACGGGGACGATTCCGCTCGCGAGCAGGCGCCGGACGGGCGCGGGGTCCACGTCCTCCACGTGCCCCCCGCAGAACCCGCCCTCCGCCCAGATCCCCGCCTCCCCGCCCCGCAGGCTCCGCGCGTCCACGTCGAGATTCGTCAGGGCCGCGGCCAGCAGCGCGGCGGAAAGGTCCTCGCCCGTGGCCAGCGCGCGGTCCGCCTCGCGCCCATCCGGCCGTCCGCCGCTCACGGACGCCAGCAGCCGGACGATGCGGTCCGTCGCGCCCCCCATGGCGCTCACCACGACGACGGTGGGGCGGCCGCGGCGGACGTGCGCGGCCACCCGCCGCGCCGCCCGCCGGATGCGCGCGGGCGAGCCCAGCGAAGTGCCGCCGAACTTGATGACGATGGGCTCCGTGCTCATAGCCCAACCGCCGCGCGCAGGGCCGCGTCCAGGTCGCGCGTCAGGTCGTCCACGTCCTCGATCCCCACCGACAGGCGGATGAGGTCCGGCGTAACGCCCGCGGCGATGCGCTCGTCCGGCTCCAGCTGCTCGTGCGTTGTGCTCCACGGGTGGATGATCAGGCTCTTCGCGTCGCCCACGTTGGCGACGAGGGAGAAGAGCTTCGATTCGCCGATCACCTTTGCCGCCGCCGCCTCGCCGCCCAGCACGCCGAACGTCAGCACGCCGCCGAATCCGCCTTCCAGGTACCGCTTCGCCACCGCGTGCGTGGGATGGGATTCGAGGCCCGGGTAGCTCACCCATGTCACCGCGGGATGGCCTTCCAGAAAGCGCGCGACGGCCAGCGCGTTCTCCGTGTGCCGCGCAATGCGCAGGTGCAGCGTCTCCAGCCCCTGGAGGAAGAGGAAGGAGTTGAAGGGGCTGAGCGCCGCCCCCACGTCGCGCAGCAGCAGCACGCGCAGCCGGATGGCGAAGGCGATGTTGCCGAACGTGGGCGCGAAGCTCAGCCCGTGGTACGCCGGCTCCGGATCGACGTAGAAGTCCTTGAAGCGCGGCTCGTTGGCCCAGTCAAACGTGCCACCATCGACGACCACGCCGCCGATGGACGTCCCGTGCCCCCCGATCCACTTGGTCGCGGAGTGCAGGACGATGTCCGCCCCGTGCTCGATCGGCCGGAAGAGGAATGGCGTGGCGAAGGTGTTGTCGACGACGAGCGGGACGCCCAGGCTGTGCGCCACGTCCGCGATGGCGCGAAAGTCGGGAACATCCAGCCGCGGGTTGCCGATCGTCTCCACGTAGACCGCCTTCGTGGTCTCGTCGATGGCGTCCGCGAACGCCTGCGGATCGTTCCCGTCCACGAACCGCGTGGTGATGCCCAGCCGCCCCAGCGTGTACTTCAGCAGCGTGAACGTGCCTCCGTACAGCGACGACGAGGCGACGATGGAATCCCCCGCCTGCGCCAGGTTCAGCAGCGCCAGCGTCTGTGCCGCCTGCCCGCTGGCCACCGCCACCGCCGCCGTGCCGCCTTCCAGTTCCGCGATCCGCCGCTCGAACACGTCGGTCGTGGGGTTCATGATCCGCGTGTAGATGTTGCCGAACTCCTTGAGCCCGAACAGGCTGGCCGCGTGCTCCGGCCCGTCGAACACGTAGCTCGTCGTCGCGTAGATCGGCACCGCGCGGGCGTTGGTGGCCGGATCGGCGATCTCCTGCGCGCTGTGCACGGCGCGGGTACCCAGGCCCAGCTTGACGGCCGACTCTTCGATGATGCTCATGTTCTACTTCTCCTGTGTGATACGGACGAAAAAAAGCCCGGCCCTCTCCGTGGGGAGAGGGCCGGGCGGGGGTCAGATCTGCCGAGCCTTCGCTCTGGCCTATCTCGCGCTGCCGTGCCGTGTGGATGCACGCGCGCGCCCGTCCGTCTCTCCCGGGGGAGCGACGCACTTGCACATGCAGCACATGCACATGGTGAAGGCGGGGCGGATGGACATCGGCTTCAGGTCTCGTTTCGTTCTGTTCTATCGACGCGCGGCCTCGTGCCGCGCCTCCCTGTTCCTATCGTGGCTTGCCGGGTCGATCCCCGGTCAGGCCAGGCGTTCGTTCAGCGCGCCTGCTCCCAGGGGAGATCCGCCTTGCCGAAGTGGCCGTAGTTGGTGGTCGAGCTGTAGATGGGCCGCAGCAGTTCCAGCCGCTCGATGATGGCGCGCGGGCGGAAGTCGAAGCCGTTGCGGACGAACTCCGCCGCCGCCGCCGCGTCGCCCGTGCCGAAGGTATCCACCTTCACCGACACCGGCTGCGCCATGCCGATGGCGTACGCCACCTGCACCTCGGCCCGCCGCGCCAGCCCCGCCTTGACGATCTCGCGCGCCACGAAGCGGCAGAAGTACGCGCCGCTGCGGTCCACCTTCGACGGGTCCTTGCCGCTGAACGCGCCGCCGCCGTGCCGCCCCGCGCCGCCGTACGTGTCCACGATGATCTTGCGCCCCGTCACGCCCGCGTCGGCGGACGGGCCACCCTGCACGAAGCTGCCGGTGGGGTTCACCAGGATCTTCAGGTCGTCGTGGTACCAGCCGCCCAGCCCCTCGGGAATCACGGTCGTCGCCACGAAGTGCCGGATGGCGTCGCGCTCCACGTCCGCCGTGTGCTGCGTGCTCACCAGCACGTCGGTCACGGCGACGGGCGTGTTCCCCTCGTACGCCACCGACACCTGCGTCTTGCTGTCGGGACGAAGCCAGCTCACCGTCCCTGCCTTGCGGTGCGCGGCCAGCACGCGGGCCAGGCGGTGGGCGAGAAGGATGGGCAGCGGCATGAGCTCCGGCGTCTCGTCCGTCGCGTAGCCGAACATGATCCCCTGGTCACCCGCGCCCTGGTCGCCCGACAGGCTGGTGTCGGCGTCCACGCCCTGCGCGATCTCGGCGGCCTGGGCCGAGAGGAAGGAGATGATGTTCACGTCGTCGGCGCGAAAGGGCTGGTCCGCGTCGGTGTAGCCGATCTCGCGGATGGCCTGGCGCACCACCGCCTCGTGGTCCACCTGCGCGTTGCTGGTGATCTCGCCCGCCAGCACCACGTTGCTCTCCTTGACCAGCACCTCGCACGCCACGCGGCTGGCGGTGTCCTGCGCCAGGTGCGCGTCCAGAATGGCGTCGGCGATGGCGTCGCACACCTTGTCGGGGTGGCCTTCGCTCACCGACTCGGAGGTGAACGTGTAGGTCACCGCGGGCGGCGCCCCGGTCTCGGTCTCGGACAGGATGGTGCTCATCAGGGGTTCCCGGTGGTTGGTGGTCGGACCGACTGAAAAAGGGCCCGCCGTCGGTCAGGACGGCGAGCCCGTGCGACGCTTTAGGCGATTCCCAGTTGCTGGTGCGAGCCCGCCAAGCTGTCGGTCAAAGCGCTCGCGCCGCCCGGGGCTGCCCCGGGCCGGGAACAGTCATCTCAAAAAACGAAAACGGGGCCTCCACAGCATGTTCCGCTGCGGAGGCCCCGCGAGCGGTTTAGCACATTTATAACGCGGAGCAATCGCTGCAACTCGCCGCGGCACCCTTTCAGGTGCGGTCGAAACGATAATGGAGTACGCTGGAGCGCGCAACCCCCGTCTTCAACGCCACCCCGTCAGGCGGCGGACTTATCCTGCTTGTCGCGGGTCCGCGGATCCCACAGCCGATCCGCGTGCAGCTTCTGCTTCTCCATCAAATACGCCACCATCTTCACCGGATCGTTGTCGAACTGCGCCCATAGCGCCCGCCGAGCCGCCCGGACCTCTTCGATGACGTCATCCGCTTCGGTCCACTCCTCGTCGATGGGATCGCACATGGTGTCCTCAGATCTCAGAATCGTCGACTCGCTCCGACTTGGGCTTATCGATCAGCCGGTCCCCATAGCGCTTCTGACGCTCCATGTAGTGCTCCACCAGTTTCACCGGATCGTGATCGAAGCGTGCCGAGATCTGCTTGCGGATCTTCCGAACCTCCTCGACGGCATCGTCCACGGCGGTCCACTCATCGTCGATCGGGTCACACATCAGGTCCTCCTCAGCAGCTACAGCGTCAGGATATCAGAAAAGCATACGCCTCACGCAGCCGATTTCTCCTTCCGCCAAGTCTTAGGATCCACAAGCCGGTCGGCGAACTGCTTTTGGTATTCCATCAGGTACGCCCCGAGCTTGACCGGATCATCATCGAACTGAGCCGAGATCCGGCGTCGGATCTCGCGAACCTCTTCGATGATGTCGTCCGCCTCAGTCCATTCCTCGTCGATGGGATCGCACATCAGGTTCTCCTGAGCAATTCAGGCTGTCGCAAACGCGAAACGCGAATCAAGCACCCGTCTTCCCATGCTTCCAGGTGCGCGGGTCCACCAGCCGGTGCGGATGACGCTCTTGTAGCTCCATATAGTGCTGCGCGAGCTTCGAAGGATCGTCATCAAAGCGTGCGGAGATTCGGCGACGGATCTCCCGCACCTCTTCGATGATGTCATCGGCTTCCGTCCAAGGCTCGTCGTGGGGTCCGTTCATCAGAACCTCCCTAGAAGCTGCTGCGGCGTGACTATCTCAGGCGTAGGCAAACCCAATCTGCGGTTGAGCTCGCGGATATGCGCGAACTTGTTCGGATTGGCGAGATGCCTGCAATTCCACGTTACAATGAAATCACAATCGAAGTATGAAGCAAGCGCCAGGTGAAACGCGTCACCGGCTGGGTGGGCCGGCATCAGCTTGTTCTGGATATATGTCCTGGCGACGGCCTCGACGTGGGCGGTTACGCCGAGTTCCGGAAGATCCTTCAGAAGCTCGAGCCTGAGCGGAACAAGCTTGCTTGTGCCGGCTGAGAGTTCCTCGACCACGATCTCGCTGGTCAATCGATCGTATTTATCCGCAGCGGAATGCCACCATTTCCGCGTCCAGATGCGGCGTGTGGCGACGGCCTCGCTGGAGCGCAGGTCGTAGTAAAAGTTGGGAACTGTCGTCTCGATGTACGCGAGTGGTTTTGGCATGCGCGCGAAGCTATCAGCGCGCTAAGAAGCCCAGAAAGACCGCGTGCGAACACCGCCACCTGCCGCACGGCCCGGCTACGCGGCTGGCTCAATCGGGGCGAAATCGCGGCGGATGAGAAGACGATTTCCAGCTTTTCCGCCACCCTACGCAGAGTGGACTCGGCGTATTCGGATCGGTCGCGGGATGGTGAACCGAAGACTTGCGGCATTATCGTGATGATATGGCCGGACAAACGTCGGCAGGGCAACGGGAACCGACCCAAAGGCGTCAGACGCGTGCACCCGGATGCGTTCGACTGCTGCATCACATCTCAACTCTTATCTCAGGTACGACGATGCGCGTTCTGAAAGCCGCCTTGTTCGCCGCCTTCATCCTCGCCGCGCCCGCGGTTGCAAGCGCGCAGGAGGCGCTGGCTCCAACGCCGCCACCACTGCCCACGGCGACGCTGCCGCCGGAGATCGAGCGGGTGCTGCGCGACTACGAAAACGGCTGGCGCGCGGGGGACGAGGCGGCGCTGGCGGCGCTGTTCGCGGAGGACGGCTTCATTCTGCAGAACGGGCGGCCGCCGGTGCGCGGGCGCGCGGCCATCCAGCAGGCGTACGCGGAGTCCAGCGGCCCGCTGCGGCTGCGGGCACTGGGGTACGCGGCGGACGATTCCGTCGGCTACATCGTGGGCGCGTACGGGTACGGCGAGGGCGACGCGGACATCGGCAAGTTCGTGCTGGCGCTGCGGCGCGCGCCGGGCGGACCCTGGATGATCGCCGCGGACATCGACAACATGAGCCAGATGCCGCGCCGGCCCCCGCAGGCGGAGCGGCCGGCGCCCCAGCGGTAAAGCGGCGCAATCCGGCACGGGCTTGCGGGATCGGGGCGCGGAGGATGGATTGATGCGTCCGCATCGACGAATCCCGTGGACCGAGGCTGGAGCGGATGGACAGGCAGCTGCTGTACGAGGTGATCGGATACGTGGCGTCGGCGCTGGTGGCCGTGTCGCTGATGATGAGCTCCATCCTGCGCCTGCGGCTCATCAACCTGGTGGGGTCGGCGGCGTTCGCGCTGTACGGGCTGCTCATCCACGCGTATCCGGTGGCGGCGATGAACGCGTTCATCGTCCTCATCAACCTGTTCTACCTGTACCGCATGCTGCGCACGCGGGAGTACTTTCGCCTGCTGAGCGTGGAGCCCGATTCGCAGTACCTGCGGCAGTTCCTTACGTACTACGAGCGGGAGATCCGGCGCTTTCTTCCCGACTTCAGCTACACGCCGGCGCCGGACGACCTTACGGTGTTCGTGCTGCGCGACATGGTGCCGGCGGGGCTGCTGATCGGGCACGCGGAAAAGGGCGGTCGGCTGTGCGTTACGCTGGACTTCGTCATCCCCCAGTACCGCGACTTCAAGATCGGGCGATACCTGTTCCAGGACGAGCGCGAGTTCTTTCGCTCGCGCGGGTTCCACGAGATCGAGAGCGAGGCGGGGAACCGCGTGCACGCCGCCTACCTGCGCCGCATGGGCTTTCAGCCGGGCGCGGCGCAGAACGAGCGCTACCGGCTTTCGGTGTAACGGGCCCGCACCTTGCCAGCGGCGCGGCGCAGAATCCACCCGCAGCATGAAGACCGTGACGGCCACAGACACCCCAGCGGACCACAACCCGCGGCGCGAGTTCATCCGCCACACGGCCGACGTGCCCATCGAGGTGCGGACGGTGGAGGGCGAGCAGGCGTCGGCGACGGGGCTGAACGTGAGCCACGGTGGGCTGGCGTTCGTCTCGGAGCTGTGCCCAGCGCAGGGCGCCACCATCGAGATCGCCATTCCCGACGTGGATCCGCCGTTCCAGGCGCACGCGCGGGTGGCGTGGTGCCGGCCGGAGGCGGAGGCGTTCCTGGTGGGCGTGGAGTTCCTCGATTCCACCGACGCGTTCCGGTCGCGCATGGTGGAGCAGGTGTGCACCATCGAACGCTACCGCGACAAGGTGCGCGAGGAGGAGGGGCGCGAGCTGACCGCGCACGAGGCGGCGACGGAGTGGATCGGCAAGTACGCCGGCCGCTTTCCCGTCGCGTCGCCCGTGGCGGAGGGGGCGGAGGGATGACGCGGCGGGCGACGTGCCTGGTCGCGGCGGCGCTGCTGGCCGGCTGCGGCGGGGAAAAGGCGCCGGGGCGGGTGGTGGGGGATGCGTTCATGGCGCAGAACATCGACCAGCAGATCGACCTGGACTCCATGCCGGTGCACCTGCTGCGCACGGAAGAGACGCTGGATTCCACGCTTGCGCCGCTGTGCCCCCCACGCGGCCCCGGCGACACGCCTCCACCCCCCGAAGCGTGGGCGCGAGGCTGGGAGGCGCGCAAGGCGATCCTGCGCCCGCTCGTCCTGCGCTCCGTGGCTACGAACGGCCAGGCGCAGTTCACCATCGACAGCGTGCCCCCGGGTCAATACCTGGTCTGGGCCGATACGGTGCTGAGCGAGCGGCGCTGGACCTGGCTGGCGCCCATCCGCGTGCGTTCCGGCGACACCGTGCGCATCAACCTCACCAACGACAACTCCGACGAAAACTACCTGCGCTGCCGCCCCATGGACGGCTGAAGCAGGGGAGGCGCCGCCCCAACCCGCATCGTACGATGAAGCCTGGCGCCGACCGAAGGACCTCGCCGGCGTCATGGCGGGCCTTCGACGGAGTGCGGGCCCTGGCCCACGCGAGCAGGTGAAGCCCGCGTTTGCCGCGAGCCATGGACGCGCACGGCCGCGTGTCATTTCGAGGCCCGGCCGCATTGACGATTCCGTTAGCGCCAACCGTTGCAGGGCCGAGAAATCTACCGTCGGTCCGCTGGAGGGTGGATGCGGCAGCCCGCGCCGGTCCGGCGGCCACCCCGCGGCCCGACAGGGCTGGTTGCGGACGCCGCGAGTATCCGGCGGTGCGACAGGCCACGAGCATCCGACGGTAGATTTCTCAGTCGGCGCCAGGGCCCGAAGTGAAGCCCAATTCCGCGCGGCGCCTCCTTCGAAATGACAAGCTTTTGCGTTCGGCAAAAGACGCGAGGAGCCGGCCCCGTGCGGTGGAGCCGGCTCCTTCGTTGTGCAGGCGAGGTCCTTCGGTCGGCGCACAGGCGGCTGTACGGAATCTGGTTCCGCGCGGCGCTCCCTCAGGAAGTCAACTCTCCTCGCGGGCCGGACGGGTCAGTCGATCGGCTTGAGGGCGGCGACGATGGAGTCGCGACGCGGCTCCAGGAAGGGGGGCAGCACCACGGACTCGCCCAGCGTCTCGGCGTTTTCGTCCACCGCGAAGCCGGGGCCGTCTGTGGCGATCTCGAACAGGATGCCGTTGGGCTCGCGAAAGTACAGGCTGCGGAAGTAGTAACGGTCCACCTCGCCGCTGTTGCGCACGCCCATCTCGTTCAGCCGCCGGGCCCACGCGTGGTACTGCGCCTCGTCCGGCGTGCGGAAGGCCACGTGGTGCACGCCGCCGGCGCCGGGACGCACCACCGGCTTTTCCGGCTGCACCGCCACGTGCAGCTCCGCGGCCGGCCCGCCCTGCCCCATCTCGTACACGTGCACCTGGTTGCGCGGGTTCTCCGGGTCGGCGTAGCTGCGCACCTGGCGCATGTTGGCCACGCCGGTGAGCACCAGGTCCGTCATCCGCAGCTCGGGAACGCTCATCACGATGGGCCCCAGGCCGCGCACCTGGAACTCCGGCGGCACGGGGCTGCGGTCCCACGGCACCGGCGTGTCGCCCGCGCCGCCGTCGTCGACCAGCGACAGCCGCTGGCCCTCGGTGTCTTCGAAGTCCAGCGTCAGCCGCCCGTCGTGCTCCGCGATGCCGCCGGTCTGCACGCCGCTGTCGCGCAGGTGGCCGTCCCACCAGTCCAGCGCCGCCTGCCCGTTCACCCGCAGACTGGTGCGGATGATACTGTGCGTGCCCCGTGTCTCCGGCGGCACCGGCCAGTCGAAGAAGGTGAGGTCCGTGCCCGGCGAGCCCACCGCGTCGGCGTAGAACAGGTGGTAGGCGCTCACGTCGTCCTGGTTCACGCTGCGCTTTACCAGCCGCATCCCCATCACCTGCGTGTAGAAGCGGTAGTTCTCGCGGATGTTGCCGGAGACGGCGGTCAGGTGGTGGATTCCCGTCAGGTCCATCGTTCTTCTCCGTCGGTCGGGTGCGGCGCATCAGGAGGATGCAGAGCCCTGCGCCATCCTTATACAATGCAAGTTCCACGCGGCGGACGCGGGGACGGAAAAGATGAGGACGCGGCGGGAAGACGAAGAGCCTCGGCGCTCCCCCGTCTTTCCTCCGCGTCCCTCGTTATCCTCCGCGGCTCCGCGTGAACCCGTCGTTCAGACCGCGCCCTCGGCCATCAGCTTGGAGAGCGCGGAGGCGTGGAGGCCGGGGAGCTCTTCCGCGCAGGTGACGCACATGCGCAGGTCGTGCAGCAGGCCGTCCTGCAGGCGGTAGATCCACCCGTGGACGGCCAGCTGCTGGCCCCGCGCCCAGGCGTCCTGCACCACCGTGGTCTGGCAGACGTTGCTCACCTGCTCGATCACGTTCAGCTCGCACATGCGGTCCAGCTTCGTCGCCGGATCTTCGATGCCGGCCAGCAGCTCGGCGTGCTTGTCGCGCACGTCCACCACGTGGCGCAGCCAGTTGTCCGCCAGCCCCACCTTGATCCCCTCCAGCGCCGCCCGCACGCCGCCGCAGCCGTAGTGCCCGCAGACGATCACGTCCTTCACCTTCAGCACGTCCACGGCAAACTGCAGCACGGACAGGCAGTTGAGGTCGGTGTGGACCACCACGTTCGCCACGTTGCGATGGACGAACAGCTCGCCCGGCGCCAGGTCCACGATCTCGTTGGCCGGCACCCGGCTGTCGCTGCAGCCAATCCACAGGAATTCCGGCTCCTGCTGGTCCGCCAGCCGGGCGAAGAACTCCGGGTCGTCGGCGGTCATCCGCGCGGACCACGCGCGGTTGTTGTCGAACAGCTGCTTCCGCATCCGCATGATTCGGGTGATTCTCCGGATTGGGTCGGTTTCGGTCGATGTCGATCAGCGGTCGCCGGCGTGCTCCGCGGCCTCGACGTGCTCCGCGGCGCGACCGGCCAGCGTGAAGTAGGCCACCATGGCCAGCGCCGCAACCGCCGCGAACGCCAGCTTGATCTCCCGCGGCAGCTCCGACGGCGAGATGAAGCCCTCGATGGTGCCCGCGACGACGAGCATCAGCGCCGTGCCGCCGATCAGCGACACCGCCTCGCGGCCGCGGGTCACCAGCACCTCGCGCCGCGTTCGGCGCCCGGGAAGGAGCATCGCCGAGCCCAGCCACAGCCCCGCCCCGCCCGCGATGCAGATGGCGGTGAGCTCGATCACGCCGTGGGGGAGCACGAAGGTCCACAGGTGCAGACTCTGCCCCTGGTTGGCGAAGGCGGCCGCCACGGAGCCCAGCA
>DASTVC010000322.1:0-3185 GCA_035759295.1 Longimicrobium sp.
AGCCCGGCGGTCCTCGCCTCGTCCAGCCTGTCGTCGCTGTCGCCTGCTGCAAGGTGAGGAGCGGGCCGCGCGGGTCGAGCGCCAAACCGCGTCACGAGGCTTACCCCTGACGGCCGGACAGCGCCTCACCGATGAATGACGCTTTGGCGGCGCGGTAGTCGTCCATGGGCCCACCGTCATATCGACGCTTCAGCTCGTCGTAGGCACGCCGGAGCACCGGATGGCTCCGCAGCAGATCGCGCCAGCGAACGAAGGTATCCCACTCGCTTCCCGCGGCCACGAGCTGAATGCCGACGTCGATCGCGCCGCCATCCACGGTGAACGCCGCGAAGCTGGTGGTGTGGATGGACCCGTGGTTGCGGGCGCAGCGGCCGGCCAGTAGCGCGTCGGCTTCAAGAAAGTCTGCCGGGTCCACGAGCACGCAGATGTCCAGGTCGCCCTTTGTCACCGAGCCTGGAACGGCGGTGCTGCCCACGTGCTCGATCCGCGCGCGCGGCAGCAGCGCCCCGAGCGCGCGGTGGTGCTCCTCGTACGCACGCCGGGCCGCCTCGCGGAACTCCTTCTCGTTTCCGAATGCCACTCGCTCGTTCATCCCTCCTCCGTCCCTGCGGAGAAGCGGCTGCTCGGGGCTGTTCGACGGGCAAATTGCGATGGGGGATGAATCTCCGGCAACCGAGCTGAAAGAACCAACCGTGCGGCGCGGGCCCGTCGGGATTCATCCGTCGATGCTGCAGACGCGGTGGTTGGGTCTTTAGTCGGTGCGGTGGATGGGCTGGTCGGCGGCGCGCAGCCGGTACGCCTGTCCCGATCTGTCCCGCAGCTGCAGGACGACGTCCACGTTGACCGCCGGACCCCACTTGGGCCCGTCGCGGGCGACGAGCTCCAGCACGCTGGGGATCTGGCTGGGGTGCTCCAGCCGCGCGGGTGCCGTCCAGACCTCGTCCAGGTAGAGCACGGACACGGTCTCCGCGCCGATCCCCGCCGGGAGCGGCGAGCCATCCACCGTGCGCACCTTGAGCCCCGCGATCAGCGGCCTTCCGTCGGGTGGCGAGGCCGGCATGAAGTCGCGGAACAGGTAGGTGTCCAGCACAAGCTCGCGCCCGTCCACCTGGATGCGCGTGGGCACATCCGCCAGCAGGCTGGGCTCCGTGCTGATGGTCGTCGGGGGGTCGCAGCCGGCGAGCACGAGGCACGCGGTCGCGAGGAGGGGCAGAAGGCGGAGTCGCGGCATGGCGGTGCGGGGTTCGGGTCCGGCTACAGAACGACTGCCGCCCGCCGGCTGTGACAAGCGAGAAGGCTCCGTATCCCGTGGGCGCATAATAATGCCGGAATCTACGGAAAATCCAGCGGCCCCGCGATGAAGCTTCGTCGCAGGGCCGCTGTCCATCCACCGAAAACCGCCCGCCCGTCAGGCGCCGGCGCCCACCTGCTCCGTCGCGCGGGAGCCGGAGATCGGCGCGCGGTTGGCCGCGGTGCCGGCCGCACCCGCGCCGGGGGAGGGGGGCGCGTCGGGGCCGGCGTCGTGCTCCAGCAGAGCGCCGTCCTCCAGCCACGCGTACTTGCCCTTCAGCACGTCCATCGCCAGGCGGTAGGTGCTGTCGTCGGCGTTGGTGCCGATCTCGGCGAACAGCTGGCGGATGCGCAGGCGCGAGCGGCGGGCGAACACGTCGGCCAGGCGCTGCGCCTCGCGGCCGTGCGGCTCGTCCGCCATTGAATGCGCGCGCACGCAGGCGCAGCTGATGGCGTACAGCTCCGCGCCGATGTCCACGAAGCGGCCCAGCAGCTTGCCCTTGCGCTCCAGCTTTGCCTGGTGCTTGCCCATGGCGTAGAACATCTCGCGCGCCAGCTTGCGGCTGGTGCGCTCCACGTAGCGGACGTGCTTGGCGAGGGGGCCGAAGTGGCCGTATGCGCCGGGGATCTGCCCGCCGCCCACCAGCCGCTTGGGGAACCAGCCGGCGTACCACAGGCCCGCCTTGGCCATGGCCGCGATCTTCTGCCCCGCGCCGATGTCCGGCTTGATCATGTCGCCGGCCACCTTGAGGTGCGTGTCCACCGCCTCGCGGGCAATGAACAGGTGCATGATCTCCGACGTGCCCTCGAAGATCCGGTTGATGCGGAAGTCGCGCATCATCCGCTCCACCGGGATCGGCTTTTCGCCGCGCGCCTTGAGCGAGTCGGCCGTCTCGTAGCCGCGGCCGCCGCGGATCTGCATCAGGTCGTCGATGATGCGCCAGCCCACCTCCGTGGTCCACAGCTTGGCGATGGCGGCTTCGAGCCGAATGTCGTTCTGCGCCTGGTCGGCCAGCGCGCTGCTGAGCTCGGCCATCGACTCGATGCCGAAGCAGTCCGCCGCCATGGCGCCCAGCATCTGCGCCACCTCGTCGTGGCGGCCCACCGGCTGGCCCCACTGCACACGCTCCGCCGCCCACTTGCGCGCCACGTGCACCGCCGCCTTGGCGCCGTACGCCGCGCTCATCGGCAGCGTCAGGCGGCCGGTGTTGAGCGTGATGAGGGCCAGCTTGAGCCCCTTGCCCTCGCCCCAGAGGATGTCCTCGCGCGGCACGCGCACGTTCTCGAACGTGATCACCGCGTTCTGCAGCGCCTTGAGCCCCATGAAGCGGCAGCGGTGCGTCACCGTCACCCCCGGCGCCTTGGTGTCGACGATGAACGCCGTGATCTGCGGGATGGGCTTGCCGTTCTTGATCTTGTCCGGCGTGCGGGCCATCACCACCAGTAGCTCGGCCATGGTGCCGTTGGTGCACCACAGCTTGGAGCCGTTGATGATGAACTCCTTGCCGTCCTCCGTGGGCGTCGCCGTGGTCGCCAGCGCCGCCGGGTCGGATCCCACGCCCTCTTCGGTCAGCGCGAAGGCCGAGATGGCGCCCTTGGCGATGCGGGGCAGGTACTTCTTCTTCTGCTCCGGCGTGCCGAACAGCTTCAGCGGCTGGGGAACGCCGATGGACTGGTGTGCCGAAAGGAGGGCCGTGAGGTTGCCGTCCTTGCTGGTCACCATGCCGATGGTGCGGCCGTAGCCCACCTGGCTGAGCCCGATGCCGCCGTACTCCTCGGGAATCTTCAGGCCGAAGGCGCCCACCTCGCGAAGCTCCTGCACCACGTCGGCGGGCAGCTCGCCGGTGCGGTCGATCTCGTCGCTGTCCACCCGCTCGATGATGGGCCGCAGCTTC
>DASTVC010000323.1:0-2388 GCA_035759295.1 Longimicrobium sp.
CCGATGGAGCTGGTGCGTGCCTTTCTGGAGCGGCAGGACGCCGAAAGCCTCCGCTCGATCCTTCTGGCGGAGGCCGACATCAACGAGAACCTGCGCGAACGCCTGGTTCTTCGGGATGCGGCCGCCGGCGGGGACGACATCTCGCTCAAGCGGCTGCGCGCCGCCATCGACCGGGCAACGAGCATCCCCGACTTCATCTGCTACGACGAGGCCTGGTCGTACGCCGCTGTGCTGAACGAGATGGCAGATGGCATCGCGTCGGTCACCGCGGCGAATCCGGCCGCCGCCATCGAACTGGTGGAGCACGCTCTTTGGAAGGTTGAAGAGGCGATGCAGTCCGTCGACGATTCCGGCGGCATGGTGGGCGACGTGCTGCAGAGGCTGCAGGAGATTCACTTCGATGCCTGCGCCGCGGCGCGTCCCGACCCGGTCGCGCTGGCCCGGCGGTTGTTCGAGGGCGAGATGCGGACGGACTTCGACACCTTCCATGGCGCGATGGAGACCTACGCGGAGCTGCTGGGCGAGGCGGGGCTCGCCGAATACCGCCGCCTGGCCGGGGCCCAGTGGGACCGGCTTCCTTCGCTTGGCCCCGGCGAGCGCGACGCGAATACCGGAACGCGCCGGTGGACGCTCGCCACCATCATGGAATGCCTGGCGAAGCTGACCGGCTCGTTGGAAGAACGGGTCGCGGTTCACAGCCGCGACCTTTCGCAGCCGCACGCCTTTCTCGAGATCGCGGAGCTCTACCGTGAGGCGGGTGGGCACGAACAGGCGATGGAATGGGCGCGGCGCGGGCTCGATGCATTTCCCTCACTCGCCAATGAGCCGCTGCGTGTGTTCCTGGCGGACGAGCACCATCGGCGCGGCGAGCACGAGCAGGCGATGGAGCTTGTGTGGCCTGTGTTTGAACATCGCCCACACCTGGCCGTGTACGAGCTTCTCAAGCAGCATGCGGACAGGTTCGGCGCGTGGACACAGTGGCGGGAACGCGCCGTCGCCCGCATGCACGAACACGCAAGGCAGCGGACGGCGGAGATGATCCACCTGCCCGACAGGGCGCCGGAGTCACGGTCGGAGCTGGTGCGCGTGTTTCTGTGGGAACGCGACGCGGAGGCGGCGTGGCGCGAGGCGCAGGAAGGCGGCTGCGCGCCCGACCTGTGGGTGCAGCTGGCGCAGACGCGCGAGGCGGAGCACCCGGACGAAGCGCTGGCCGTGTATCGCACACACGTGGACCGCATCCTGATCGACACCGGCGAGCGCGCGTACACCGAAGCCGTCAGGCTGCTGCCCCGGCTGCGCGAGATGATGAGCCGCGTTGGCGAGGATTTTTCCGCGTATCTCAGCGGGCTGCGCGCCACGCACAAGCGCCGGCGCAAGCTGCTGGAGATGATCGACCGCTTCGAACGCAAAGTGGCACTCCGCTGATCAGCTGGCCGGCGCAGCGGCGCATCATCCCCCCAGCTTGCTCAGCACGTACGAGGCGAGAAATCCGGCGGCGGTGATCAGGCCGGCGTAGTCGTGCGCGTCGTGAAAGGCTTCGGGGATCATGGTGTCCACGAGCATCGCCAGGATGCCGCCCGCCGCCACGGCCGTGGTCGCCGCCACCGCCTCCGGGGGCACCCCGCGGAACGCCACGTATCCCGCCAGCGACGCGACGCCCGACACCAGCGCGATCCCGCCCCACACGCCAAAGACGTAGCCCACGGACCGGCCCGCCTTCTTCATCCCCGCCGCGCTGGCCATCCCTTCCGGCAGGTTGGAGATGAAGATGGCGGCCACCGCCACGCCGCGCACCGCCCCGCCGTGCAGCAGGCTGAGCCCGATGACGATGGATTCGGGGATGCCGTCGATCAGCGCGCCCAGGGCGATGGCCCCTCCGCTCCCCTGGTGCTCCGCCTCCGACGGCTGCTTGCACGAGCGCTTGCGGTGCTTGGCCCCGCGCGCCGCCAGCAGCCGGTTCGCGATGGTGTAGATGAGCGCGCCGCCCATGAAGCCCGCCGCCGTCGATGCGAATCCGCCGCGCTCATAGGCCTCGTCCATCAGCTCGAACGAGAGCGCCGAGATCAGCACCCCTGCGCCGAACGCCATCACCCCCGCGATCCCGCGCGGCGGCACGGGTACCCAGAACCCCGCCGCGGCCCCCAGCACGAGCGCGCCGCCCGCGATCAGCCCCCACATCGCCGCCTGCATCCACACCGGCATCTTTAGTCCAGGGAATAGGGAATAGGGAATAGGGAATAGGGGAATAAGAAACCGCCACGCCCGCCACACCCGCTTCCCTCACCGAGGCCGCCAGTCCGCGAAGGCGGACTTCGTGTGGTTGTTGCCGCGAATTCATTCGCCCTTCTGCGGAGTGAATCGCGCGAATCCGATCCCATCGCGCGCACC
>DASTVC010000324.1:0-2937 GCA_035759295.1 Longimicrobium sp.
CCCCCAGTCCGTGCTGCTGGAAGTCGCCAGCCGCCAGGCATTTGCGCTCGCCGCCCGGAAGCTGCAGCCCCGCGCCGCGCGCCGCGCCGGATCTCCCGAGCGCATCGAGAACCTGCTGCCCATGCGGAAGCTGATCTTCAGCAAGGCGCGGCAGGGGGTGATGGAGAAGACGCACGGGCTGTATCCCGCACCGTTGCGCCTGCTCAAGGTCGTCGAGGCCGGGCTGGACAAGGACGTGCGCGACGCGATGGGGCTGGAGGCGCGCGCCTTCGGCGAGCTGGCGGTGACGCCCGAGGCGCGGTCGCTGGTCCACGTCTTCTTTACCAGCACCGAGGCCAAGAACGACGTCGGTCTGGGTGATGACGTCAAGCCCAAGCCGGTGGACCAGATCGCCGTCGTGGGCGCGGGGTTCATGGGCGCGGGGATCGCGGCGGCGTCGGCGGAGAGCGGGATCACGGTGCGGCTGAAGGACGTGAAGCCGGAGGCGGCGGCCAAGGGGCTGCGCACCGCGCGCGAGTCGCTGATCAAGCGGGCCAAGCGCAAGCGGATGCGCCGCTTCGAGGTCACCAAGCTCATCGACCGCGTGCAGCCGACCACGGAGTACACGGGCTTCCACACCTCCGACGTCATCGTCGAGGCGGTGTTCGAGGAGCTGAGCCTGAAGCACAAGGTCATCAAGGAAATCGAGGCGGCGGCCGGCGAGGGCGTCGTCCTCGGCTCCAACACGTCGACGATTCCCATCACGAAGCTGGCGGAGGCAGCGGCGCGGCCGGACCACGTGATCGGGCTGCACTTCTTCTCCCCGGTGGAAAAGATGCCGCTCGTCGAGATCATCACCCACGCGGGGACGGCGGACTGGGTGACGGCCACGGCGCACGCGTACGCCAAGAAGATCGGCAAAACGCCCATCGTGGTGCACGATTCGCCCGGCTTCTACGTGAACCGCATCCTCTCGCCGTACATGGCCGAGGCCGCCATCCTGCTGCAGGAGGGCGTGCGGATGGAGGAGCTGGACAAGGCGATGACGGAGTGGGGATTCCCCGTGGGCCCCGTCACCCTCTACGACGAAGTCGGCCTGGACGTGGCGCAGAAGTCCGGGAAGATCATGTCCGAGGCGCTCAGCGACCGCATGGCCAACCCGCCGACGGTGATCGACAAGCTGGTGGAGGACGGGCGCCTGGGGCGGAAGAACGGCAAGGGCTTCTACAAGTTCGGCGAGGATGGCAAGAAGGCGGGGCCGGATGAGGCCGTCTATGCGCTGATCGGCAACCCGGCGAAGAAGGAGATCCCCCGCGCGGAGCTGCAGGACCGGCTGGGGCTGATCATGGTGAACGAGGCGGTGCGCACGCTGGAGGAAGGCGTGCTGCGCTCCGCCCGCGACGGCGACGTGGGCGCGGTGTTCGGCATCGGCTTTCCGCCGTTCCGCGGCGGCCCGTTCTGGTACGTGGATACCACCGGCGCGCAGACCGTGCTGGACCGTCTGCGCGCGCTGGAGCAGCGCTTTGGCGCGCGGTTCCGCCCGGCGAAGATGCTGGAGGAGATGGCGCGCGACGGCAAGAAGTTCTTCGCGTGACCGCGGCTGCGCTCCCGGTGGAGGTGGCGCCGGGCGTCCATCGCATCTCCGTCCCCCTTCCCTTTCCCCCGCGCGAGGTGGCGGCGTGGGTGATCGAAGGGGACGACGGGCACGTGCTGGTGGATACCGGCATCGACACGCCCCCCGCCCGCGGCGCCCTGCGCGACGCGGCCACGGAGATCGGCGTGACGCCGGAGTCGCTGCGGCACGTGGTCCTGACCCACGCCCACATCGACCACTACGGCCTGGCGGGGCCGGTGCGCGAGTGGAGCGGCGCGCAGGTGAGCATCCACGAGCGCGAGGAAGAGCTTGCCACGCGCTGGGTCAAGGGATGGAAGGACGACCGCGCCGCCGTGGCGGAGAACTTCCGCATGAGCGGGATTCCGGGCGAGCTGTCGGATGCGCTCCTTGCCGCGTCGGACCGCATCCACGTGCGCTACGAGCACTACCCGCCCGACATCCTGCTTCGCGGGGACCGCGGCCCACTCCCTGGCGGCGGCGGATGGGAGTGGATACTGACCCCCGGTCATTCACCGGGGCACGTGACCGTCTACCACCCGGGGACGCGCATCCTGATCGTGGGCGACCACGTGCTGCCGCGCATCTCGCCCAACATCGGCGCGGACCTGTACGCGGAGAACCCGCTGGCGGACTACCTGGCCTCGCTGGGCAGGCTCCGCGAGCTGCCGGTGGACCTCGTTCTCCCCTCGCACGGCGAGCCGTTCGGGGACCTGGCGGGCCGCATCGACTGGATCGTGGCGCACCACGAGGAGCGCACGGCGCAGACGCTGGACGCGCTGGACCAGCCGCGCACCGCCTTCGACGTGACGCTGCGCCTGTTCCCCGACCTGCCGCCGGACAACTTTCTGCACGCGCTGCGCGAGGCCCGCGCGCACCTGATGTACCTGCGCGGCCTGGGCGCGGTGGAGCGGGACGTGCGTGCGGGGCTGGAGGTGTGGGTGAAGGTGAACGGGTGACGGGGTGTGGGGCGCTTCGGCTGGGTCCGAGTCGGCCCCCTCCGCTCGCTTAGGCTCGCACCTCCCCCAAAACTGCCGGGGGAGGTTGGGTGTGGGGCCAGGGGCGGTGCGCTTCGGAAGGCTGGGAGCGGGATGGTGGGCCGCCCCCCTCCCCGGCCCTCCCCCGCAAACAGCGCGGGAGAGGGAGGTGCGACGCACCTTGTCAAAGCGGGATCGAAGTCCACTTCCCCCAGGGGTTTTTGGGGGAGGTGCGAGCCTGAGCGAGTAAGGGGCGCCCCTCGCCATCGAGCGCCGGGCTCGCGGCTACGTCCTCCCCTCTCCGTGAGGAACGAACGGGGAGGGCCGGGGGAGGGGCACCCCGCGGACGCAGTTCGATGCCGGCCGTCG
>DASTVC010000325.1:0-4345 GCA_035759295.1 Longimicrobium sp.
CCGCGACGCGCTGCGGCGCGCGCTGGACCGCATCGTCGCCCGCCACAAGGTGCTGCGCACCTCCTTCCCCACGGTGGACGGCGAGCCGGTTCAGCGCATCGCGCCGGTCGAGGAGAGCGGGTTCCGGCTGGTGGAGCACGATCTCCGCGCCGCGCCGGATGCGGAGGACGCGCTGCGCCGCCTGGTGCAGGACGAGGCGATCGCGCCCTTCGACCTGGCGCACGGCCCGCTGTTCCGCGGGCGGCTGGTGCGGATGGCGGCGGACGACCACGTGCTGCTGCTGACGATGCACCACATCGTGTCCGACGGCTGGTCGGCGGGGGTGCTGTACCACGAGCTGGGCGCGCTGTACGCCGCCTTCGCGCGCGGCGACGCCGATCCGCTCCCGCCGCTGCCGGTGCAGTACGCCGACTACGCGGCGTGGCACCGCCGCCGGGTGGAAGGGCCCGTCCTGGAGGCGCAGGCGGAGTACTGGACCCGGACGCTGGCCGGCGCGCCGGAGCTGCTGGAGCTGCCGGCCGACCGGCCCCGACCGGCGCGGCAGGACTTCACCGGCGCGTCACTGCCGATCGAGCTGGACGAGGCGCTGACCGCGGCACTCAGGACGCTCTCGCAGCGGCACGGTACCACGCTGTTCATGACGCTGCTGGCCGGCTGGGCGGCGGTGCTGAGCCGCCTGTCGGGACAGGACGACGTGGTGATCGGCATGCCGAGCGCCAACCGGGAACAGCCGGAGGTGGAGGGGCTGATCGGCTTCTTCGTCAACACGCTGCCGGTGCGCGTAGAGCTTTCCGGCTCGCCCACGGTGGCGGAGCTGCTGGGGCAGGTGCGGGCGCGGGTACTGGAGGCGCAGCAGAACCAGGACATTCCCCTCGAGCAAGTGGTGGAGCTGCTGCGGCCGGCGCGCAGCCTGGCGTACAGCCCGCTCTTCCAGGTGCTGTTCAGCTGGCACAACGCGCCGGACGGCACACTGGAGCTGCCGGGGGTGGCGGTCGGCCCGCTGGACCAGGCGGGCTCCGCAGGCTCGTCGTCGCGGGAGAGCGCCAAGTTCGACCTTACGCTGACCCTCGCCGAGAGCGGGGATCGCATCGTGGGGGAGCTGAACTACGCCACCGCGCTCTTCGAGCGGTCGACGGCGGAGCGCTTCTGCGGCTACCTGCGGCGGGTGCTGGGGGAGATGGCCGCGGACGGCAGCCGGCGGATGGAGCGGCTGGCACTGATGCCCGACGGCGAGCGCGCCATTGTGCTGGGGGAGTGGAACCGCACGGAGGCCGCGTATCCCGCCGGATCCACGCTCCACGCGCTCTTCGAGGCCCAGGTGGAGCGCACGCCCCACGCGGTGGCGATGGCCTTCGAAGGCCAGTCGCTCACCTACGCGGGGCTGAACGCGCGGGCGAACCGGTTGGCGCACTTCCTGGCCGGGCGCGGCGTGGGGCCTGACGTGCGGGTGGGGCTCTCGGTGGAGCGCAGCCTGGAGATGATGGTGGGGCTGCTGGCGGTGCTCAAGGCGGGCGGGGCCTACGTGGCGCTGGACCCGTCGTATCCGGAGGACCGGCTGCGCTACATGCTCGCCGACAGCGGGCCGGTGGTCCTGCTGACGCAGGCGTCGCTGTCCGGGCGCTTTGGCGGGTCGGATGTCCCGGTGGTGGCGCTCGACGCCGACGCGCACGCGTGGGCCGGCCGGCCGGAGACGAACCCCCACAACGCGGAGCTCACGCCCGACCACCTGGCGTACGTGATCTACACCTCGGGCTCCACGGGTCTGCCCAAGGGGGTGATGGTCGCGCACCGCAGCGTGGTAAACGTGCTGACGTGGATGCAGGGCGCCTGGGGGCTGGGCGCGCGCGAGGTGGTGCTGCAGAAGACGCCGTACAGCTTCGACGCCTCGCTGCGCGAGCTGATCCCGCCGCTGCTGGTGGGCGCCCGCATGGTGATGGCCCGCCCCGGCGGGCACCGCGACGCGGCGTACCTGGTGGAGACGGTCCGGGCCGAGCAGGTCACCACGCTCCACTTCGTCCCCTCCATGCTGCAGGTGCTGGTGGAAGAGGCGGACTTCGCCCGCTGCACCTCGCTGGAGCGGGTGGTCTGCGGGGGCGAGGCGCTTCCGCGGGCGCTGGTGGAGGGCTTCCACGCGGCGGTGCCGGGGGCGCGGCTCTACAACGTGTACGGCCCCACCGAAGCGGCGGTCGACGTGACGGCGTGGAGCTGCGCGGCGGAGCGGGGGAGGGGAGGGAGCATCCCGATCGGCGCGCCGATGGCCAACACGCGCCTCTACGTGCTGGACCGCGCGGGCGAGCCGGTTCCCGCGGGGGTCGCGGGCGAGCTGTACATCGGGGGGGTGCAGGTGGCGCGCGGGTACCTGAACCGGGCGGCGCTCACGGCCGACCGCTTCGTACCCGACCGGTTCGGCGGCGAGGCGGGGGGGCGGCTGTACCGCACGGGCGACCTTGCGCGGTGGCGCCCCGACGGGGCCGTCGACTTCCTGGGCCGCGGCGACGCGCAGGTCAAGGTGCGCGGCTACCGCATCGAGCCGGGCGAGATCGAGGCGGCGCTTCGGAGCCACGGTGCCGTGCGCGACGCGGTCGTCCTGGCGCGCGAGGACGCGCCGGGTGGCACGCGGCTGGTGGCGTACGTGGTGGGCGACGCCGACGCAGAGACGCTGCGGGCGCACCTGACCGAGCGGCTACCGGAGTACATGGTCCCGGCGGCGTACGTGCGGCTGGACGCGCTTCCGCTTACCCCGAACGGCAAAGTGAACCGCAGGGGGCTCCCCGCGCCCGGCGGCGACGCGTTCGCCACGCGGGGGTACGAGGCGCCATCGAATAAGGCGGAGGAGGCGGTGGCGGCGATCTGGGCGGAGCTGCTGGGCGCGGAGCGGGTGGGGCGGGGCGACCACTTCTTCGAGCTGGGCGGCCACTCGCTGCTGGCGGTGCGCGTGGTGTCGCGCGTACGCAAGGCGCTGGGCGTGGAGGCCTCGCCCGGCGACGTGTTCGAGCGGCCGGTGCTGTCGGACTTCGCGCGCGGGCTGGAGTCGGCCGCGCAATCCGCCGCGCTGGCGATCTCGCCGGTGGATCGATCTTCCGCGATCCCGCTGTCGTTCGCGCAGCAGCGGCTCTGGTTCCTGGAACAGCTCGGCGGCACCGGCGCGGCGTACCACGTCCCCATGCGCCTGCGGCTGCGGGGCGAGCTGGACCGCGGTGCGCTGTCGCGTGCGCTGGACCGCGTCGTCGCGCGCCACGAGGTGCTGCGGACCACCTTCCCCGCGGTGGATGGCGAGCCGGTCCAGCACATCGCCCCTGTCGAGGAGAGTGGGTTCCGGCTGGTGGAGCACGACCTCCGTGCCTCGGCGGACGCGGAGGATGGACTGCGCCGCCTGGTGCAGGACGAGGCGGGCGCGCCCTTCGACCTGGCGCGCGGGCCGCTGGTCCGAGGCCGGCTGGTGCGGATGGCGGAAGACGACCACGTGCTGCTGCTGGCGATGCACCACATCGTCTCCGACGGCTGGTCGACGGGCGTGCTGCATCGTGAGCTGGGCGCGCTGTACGCCGCCTTCGCGCGCGGCGAGCCCGATCCGCTCCCGCCGCTGCCGGTGCAGTACGCGGACTACGCCGCGTGGCACCGCCGCTGGGTGGAAGGTCCGGTCCTGGAGGCGCAGGCGGAGTACTGGACCCGGGCGCTGGCCGGCGCGCCCGAGCTGCTGGAGCTGCCGACGGATCACCCGCGCCCGTTGCGGCAGGATTTCGCCGGCGCCTCGTTGGACGTGGAGCTCGACGAGGCGCTGACCGCGGGGCTGAAGACGCTGTCGCAGCGGCACGGCGCCACGCTGTTCATGACGCTGCTTGCCGGCTGGGCCGCCGTGCTCGCCCGCCTCTCGGGGGAGGACGAGGTGGTGATCGGCACGCCGAGCGCCAACCGCGGCCGGAGCGAAATCGAGGATCTGATCGGCTTCTTCGTCAACACGCTGCCGTTGCGCGTGGACCTCTCCGGCGCGCCGGCGGTCGCGGAGGCGCTGGGGCGGGTGAAGGCGCGTGCGCTGGAGGCGCAGCAGAACCAGGACATCCCCTTCGAGCAGGTGGTGGAGCGCGTCCGCCCCGCGCGCAGCCTGGCGCACAGCCCGCTTTTCCAGGTGATGTTCGCCTGGCAGAACGCGTCGGGGGGAGGCCTGGAGCTGCCGGGGCTGACGCTGTCCCCCGCTGACGTGGGACCGCACGCCACGGCCAAGTTCGACCTGACGCTGACGCTCTGGGAGGATGGCGGGCGCATCGTCGGCGCCCTGGAGTACGCGACAGCGCTCTTCGAGCGTGCCACCGTCGCGCGCTTCGTCGAATACCTGCGGCGCGTGCTC